>DASSHD010000306.1:0-8892 GCA_035693085.1 Hanamia sp.
CATAAAGGGAAATTTTCGTTCGTTGGAACCTACGATCATCGGGAACCAGGTGTGCCCAAACTCATGATTGGTAACTCCCCATAAACCACTACCGCTGCTTTTCCACGAGCAGAAAACAAGGCTTGGATATTCCATACCGGATACAATTCCCGCCACGTTTGTAGCGTCTGGATATGGATATTCAAACCACTCTTTAGAATATAATTCAATAGCACCTTTTACAAATTCAGTTGATCTCTTCCATGCCTGGTCTTGTGCGCTTTCAACAGGATATACTGATTGAGCCAACGCTTTTTTACCACTTGGTAAATTAATACGGGCAGCATCCCATATAAATGCTTTTGATGCCGCCCACGCCACATCGCGTGTTTCATTACATACAAAATGCCAGGTAATATTGGGTTTATTGAGATGGTAAGAATTGCCATTTAATTCATCAGCGCTAATGATAGTAACCGTTTTGTCACTTTCTCTGGCTTCTTTAAGACGTTTTAAAACAGTTGGCGTCAAACATTCCCCGGGATTTTTTAATTCTCCCGATCCTACTATAATTAAATTGGAAGGAGCCGTAATTGTATAATCAATATTGCCGTATTCAAGATAAAATTCACCCTGGCCAAGATAAGGTAAAGTATTCCACCCTTCAATGTCATCATACACACACATACGGGGATACCATTGCGCTATTTCGTATATCCAGCCATTCTTTGTATCCACCCGGCCCATACGGTCGGTTCCGTACTTTGGTATGGAAAACCCGTAATTGATTTTTATTTGCGCAATTCCTTTTTTTGGGGCCAATGTTCTTGGAAGCCAAAGCTGCATCCGTGTGTCAGAAACTATATATTTGGCTTTAGTCACTTTTCCATCCATGACCACCTCTACTGAATTTAATTCGTATCCCTTCGTAAAATCACGATTAGCAAACCGCCCGCCGGTAATTAAGCTGGTAGCCTCTCCACGGCTGTCTTTCCTGTAAATATTCTGGTCGAGTTGCAGCCATAAAAATTTTAAAGGATCAGGGCTGTTATTTTTATAGGTGATAACAACGGTACCCTTTATTTCTTTTTCTGCAGTATCCAGTGTAGCCACAATTTTATAATCAACCCTGTTCTGCCAATATGCAGGCCCTGGTTGTCCGCTTGCGCTTCGGTATTCATTTCCATGAGATGGATAAAAAAACGGTGCAAATGCTTTGTGTTGGTCATAATGAGAGTCTCCTTCAGACTGAGAGAAAACAGGTCCTCCGAAAAAAAGTACTAAAAATGTAACGATTACTATTCTTTTCATGTTCATAATTTAAAAGATCGAAAGTAATATATTCCGGCTTAGTTATTAGAATTTATATCCTGGCAAATATTTCAAAAAAACGAATTACACAAAAAACATGCCCCGGTTTCGTACTCAAAAAATCGGGAAAAAACATTAACAATTTTTGGGAGACAACTGCAAAGGAACAAGACTGCTATCATTGAATTTTTTAAAACGGGATTAATAAGGCTCAGATCTGGATTTTTATAGGCTTATACCAAGATAATTTTTAAAATCAATTTGTAAAAACTAATAGGTAGCTCTTCCTCCCGATAAATCAAAAGTAAAAGCAGTTGTAAAACTATTCATGGGCGACACTATGTAAGCCACTATATTCGCGACCTCTTCCAGGGTGCCACATCTCTTTGCCGGAATTTTATCTGTCATGTATTTAACTTGTTCAGGTGGCATTACTTCTACAAGCGGAGTCCGGATAACAGCAGGAGCAAGCGCATTAATTGTTATACCGGTTTCGGCATATTCTTTCCCTTGTACTTTAGTCATACCGATAACTGCCGCCTTGGAGGAACTATACGCAATCATACCTGCGTTCCCCTCTTTTCCGGCAATGGAGGCTATGTGTAATATTCTTCCATAATTCTGACGAAGCATGTGAGGCAATACATATTTTGAAGTAAAATAAGATCCGTAATAATTAACTTCAAAAACTTTTCGAATATCTCCTGTATTAGTATTATGGCTTTTGATGTTGGTCTGTCCGGTAATTCCGGCGCTATTAACTAAAATATCTATCGTACCAAAGTGTTGCTGAATGTTATCAATCGTTTGCTGCACCAGGTTTTCATTGGTAATATCCAACAGATAAGTTTTTGTTTCGGTTGAAAGTTGCGTAGCCAACTGTTGAAGTTTTTCACCATTTTGATCAAGGAGTGCAAGTTTCACTCCCTCCATAGATAATCGTTTAGCGACTGCGGCCCCAAGCCCCGATGCTGCTCCTGTAATAATTGCAACCTGATTTTTGTAAGGTTTCATCTCTTTTAAAAAATTATATACTGTTTGTTTAAATTGAAACTATTAATAAGTCCGTCCTTTAATTCATTCTTCAATCTTTCTTTTGTGTCGCCAATTTTTTCTTCACAACATCTACAGGATATTTTAATGCCAGATTGCGGATTTCATAACTAAACTCCTCAAAAGTTTCTTTCCATAGCCTGGCTTCCTCCGGTGTATATTCATAGAACCCATGTGCGTTTGAAATACCTTTCCCACCCGCTTTTACTATATCGTCTATCAATTTAGGTACTTCAGTTTGAGTGCTTAAGGAAGGGAGTAAATCTTTCATCACATTATGGTATGCAGGCACCCCGGTGAGATCCATCCAACGAAAAATTCCAACTAATGTCATCCAATAACCTGCATTATTACGACAGGCACGATCTACATCTTCAATGGTAGCGTAACCATTTTCAACTAAATAAAATGCCTCTCTGTACAAAGAATACATCAGGCGATTGGTAATGAACCCGCGTATATCCTTTCGTACTAACGTGGGCTCTTTTCCCCACAAATGAGAAATTTCGTAAAGCCATTCTGCTTGTTTAATATCACTCTGATCACCACAAATAATTTCCAGGAAACGGGTAGTGTGCGAAGGTTCCGCCCAATGCAGTCCTAAAAAACGTGAGGGTACGCGGGTCTTCTGTTGCAAAATACTGATTGGAATCGCTGAAGTATTACTTGTGATTAAAGTATCATCTGGTACCTCTGCCTCTATCTTAGCATATACTGCTTTCTTGATATCCAGGTCTTCGAGTGTACATTCAATCACCAGTTTGCATTTTTTCAGCAATCCATAATCTTCGCTTATGCTGAGATTACTAAAAAGATCATCAGGAGTCCTCAAAGTTATTTTTTCTTCAAATGATTTTCTAAGATGCTCCCGGATACGCGGCGCGGCCGTTATCATATCATCTGGAATCGGGGCTAAGGCAATTACAGGATGTCCCGCCATTAGCAAACAAGCTGTGATACTACACCCCATAAGGCCTAATCCAACTACAGCAACGGGTAAATTTTCAGGCTGGAGATTTAATTCATTCAATTTATCTGACAATTAAAAGTATAAAAAAAGGTTTTTAAAAGGATGATGGGTATTTATTAAATTGTTTAAATTCTTAACGATTTCCATTGTTTATTTTTTGGTGAATTGCAAAAGATCTATCCATACGGTAGCTTCATGTGGGCGGTGAGGACACCGTCCACGGCGGGAGAAAAAAAGAATTCTATACTGCATGCCGCATGAAAATGTGATATTATTTTTTTTGAACTTTCAGTTCAAAAGCCTTTTGCCACGAATCTCACAAATTTTCACGAACCTGCCTTAGCCGGCAGGCAGGTTGAATTTGTTACACAAATTTATTCAGCGTGCAGTATAAATCAATACTCATCATTCAGTGCAAATGTTGGTTTGCGGTACATCCATTGGCCACCGGTAAAATCCGGAAATTCCACCGTTTCATTTCCCAGTTCAATAGATTGTTCACTCAATGGAGTGATGGCGCTCCACGCTGCTGCATCATATACATCCATTGGTGTAGGCGTTTTCCGTTTTATAGATTCCACAAAAGCGTGTATCACAAAAAAGTCCATTCCCCCATGACCCGCACCTGCAGTTTCTTTGCTCCACCGCGCCCACAAAGGGTGATCATATTTATCAAACCAGTCTTTTATATCATCCCATTGATCGTTCTTTTTAGATTTATCCTGTATATAAACCGTGTTACTTACATCCATCCACAACCCTTCGGTGCCCTGTACACGAAAACCAAGCGAGTAAGGACGGGGAGAATTGGTATCATGTTGCAATAATATGGTTTCTCCATTGGCACAATTAATAGAAGTAGTAATTACATCGCCTGCTTTGAATTTTACTTTGGCATTCGGATGATTTTCTCCGCCTACTTTTACTATATGATTGTGCAATCCTCTTGCTTTGGATGCAAAAGAGCAGAGAGTAAGAAAACGATTACCGCGGTTAATATTAATATAATGCCCTATCGGCCCAATTCCGTGCGTAGGATACAGGTCACCGTTACGATGTATTGAATGTTCGGTACGCCAGTGTGCTTCAGAATATCCTTTTTCACCAAACTCAACTCCATGGTCATAATCATGGATACCATCATTAAATAATACTTCGCGCAAATCGTGTTGATAGCCCCCCTGCAGATGAATTAGCTCACCAAACAAACCCTGGCGCACCATATTCAACACGGCCATTACATCTCTGCGGTAACAAACATTTTCGAGCATCATTACGTGGGCGTTATTCTTTTCTGCAGCTTTTACTACATCCCAATGATCCTGCAAAGTGATACCAAGAATAACTTCTGTAGCTACATATTTAAGCCCGGCATCCAGAGCGCCCATTATCATTGGCTTATGCCATTCCCATGGAGTAACAATTATAACGCCATCCAATTTTTCTTTTTGCAATAAAGTTTGCCAGGAATTAATATCGCCGGTATATATCTGCGGCATTTTTTTCCCACTTTTGCTAATCAATTCTTTGGTACGTTCCAACGCCCGCGGCTCAACATCGCATATCGCTACCAGGTCGGTATCATCTCTTCTCAATACCAGGTCAACATGTCCAATGCCTCTTGCTCCCACACCAATAATGGCAAGGCGAACTTTAGGCCCGGCACTTTTCCCCGCAAAAATATTAGTAGTAGGAAATAAAGAAAATGATACTCCCGCAAGGGCTGTGTTTTTAATAAAATCTTTTCTATTCATGGCTTTGTTTTAATTATAGTTTCATAAATTATTTCGATGGATGAATATAAAACGATTTTCCTTATTTTGAACATGCAAACGATTGTTTAAAATTGAATTTGTTTTGAGAATTAGGTTCAGAATTACAGTAAACAAATAAAAAATCCTAATTTCTGGTTTCCTTCTGATGTTGATGCAACTAACAATTACATAAAAAAATGTAAACCAAAAATCCCATAAAGTTTATCTGCACCCGCAACCTCGGATGCAACCCTTACAGGTTTTACTCACTATTCATATCCATTCTTTACTATAATCTCCTCTCCCGCTTTCATTTTTATTTCCAAAATATTTTCTTCTTTGTTGAATGAATATTTTTTAGAAGTATCTTTAATATAAAAAGTTTTAAAAGGAACTTTCAGTCGAAACAAACCGCCTTTTTGGGAAAGAGATTTTTTAAAATACTTTTGGTTTTGCCGGTGACGAAATTATAAACGAATTCTTGGTGAGTATGGGGTATCTGTCCGGCAAGCATTTTGAAAGTTGTGTGATTTGTAAGAAGGTAGTGAAAGAGGAAGAGGGGTTTTAAAAAAATAAACCTGGTTAAAAAATAATTTTTATAGCGACACACTTTGGCGTTATACACTTCTACTTTTGACTTCATAAAAACAATAAACAATTATGGAGTTAAAAACAATGAACTTAAAACAATTGTACGCCAAGGCTGCCGGAATAAGAAAAACATCAACCAGAGTAAACCTGGGCTTGCTATTTTCAGAAAAAATTGGCTGGTATCTAAACGAATACTCGTTATTCCTTGCCCATTTTAATTCTATTCCCAATATTTTTCATGAGAAAGAAATTGATTGTAAAAAAGCTAACAAATGGTTTGTTGAAAATTACAAACGTGAAATAAAAGACTTTCATTTTAGTAAGCGGCACTTTAATCAAAGTGAAAAAGTGGAATATGATGGCCTCTTTTATATTTTGTATGATGACCTCATCATAAAATTTGACACAAATCTATCTTTACTGAAGCTTTTATTTCGCAAAACGGATATTTCAAAGGTTGAAAAGATAGTTGTTGAGCTAAAGAAATTTAAAGAAAAGAAAGTTTGGACTAAACCGGAAATATTCTTATTAGTAAATACGAAGTTTGGACTTGATACTAAATCCTTAAATATTTCAAGGTCCAGATTACGCATAGAAGATAACTACAACAGCGACTTCAGAGAAATTCATGAAACGATTTTAAAGAGGCTTTCGAAAAAAAATGACAAAGGATTAGTTTTATTGCATGGCAAACCAGGCACGGGAAAAACTTCCTACATTCGCTATTTAGTTTCAATTCTAAAAAAGAAAGTGATCTTTCTGCCGCCGAATATGGCATCGGCAATTACCAACCCAGATCTTATTTCTGTTCTGATAGAAAATACCAATTGCATTTTTGTAATTGAAGATGCAGAGAACATTGTAATAGATAGAGAAAGAAATGGCCAATCCCCGGTTTCAGCATTATTGAATATTTCTGACGGATTACTTTCCGACTGTTTAAACATCCAAATTATATGCTCTTTCAATACCGATATTACAAAAATAGATACCGCCTTAATGAGAAAAGGAAGATTGATTGCAAAGTATGAATTTAAAGAATTGGAAGTAGAAAAGGCGCAAAAACTTTCACGAAAATTAGGGTTTGATGTAATTATCAATTCACCAATGACACTAACAGAGATCTATCACCAGGATGAAAAGAATTTTCAGCAAACTAAGAGATTTAACCAAATAGGATTCAGAGCCGGAGCTTTAAATTAATTAGGAATTATGCGGCCAATAAAAATTAAAAAAGAAGTCTTAACTGAAAGAGATAAGGCATTTGTAAAACTGATTGCGATTGCCAAAGCCAAAGCACTTTCTGATGAAGAATTAAAAAAGCTTTTGGATGAGATACGAAGTGGAAATGAAGAAGCGATAGAAAAATTGGCAGATAGCTATGAGACCATTATTTTAAAAGTTGCTCAACAAATTCAAACGGAAATGGAAATTGATGAGATAATAGAATTAGGTAAAAAATCGCTGATGAAGTTGGCAGAAAATGAGCTTGGCTCTACTTCAAGGGAACGGTTTTTCCGTTTTTCAGCATGGTATATAAAACAAGCAATTTTAAGAAGCATTTTCAGATCGGGCCATTCCACTTTAAAAGATTATGGGGAAAATATTGAGGTTGAAAATCCGAAAGAAGTTTTAAGAAAAGATATTGCTTTCCAGGTTTATAAAACAACGACAGATGCAGATGAATCGGCTTACCTGATTAAAAAAACTTATGATGATTTAATATCTGAAAATTTACAGAAAAATTCACCCTATTACTCATCGGTGATTTTTCAGGTTGTTCAAAAATATAAAGATGACATTGAAAGATTAAAGAGTGCATCTGGAAAAAACAACATCGCATTTGTTTCGGTAGCCTTAGGCGAAAATTATATCAATCAAGACCTGAGAAAAGAGATAGTAAAAATAGAAGTGGAAGATTTTTTAAAAAACAGGAAAGCTATAATAGATAAGGATTTTTATACACTTAAAAACGGATTGGGAAAACTAATAGCGTTAAACGCTCAATTTAATAAACAAATAAAAGAAGCCATTGGATATATAAATTCAACACTGAAACCTTTTTGGCAAAATGAAAAGGAAAATGGGAAAATCAAATTTTACAACATAGAAATTAAATGTAGTTTCTGGAGTAAACTTCACAATTTATTGCATCCTCACATGGTGGGTAATCCTATTTATATAATAACGATTTACCCGGAAAATGGCGAGCCATTTAATACAGATTATTCTACATTGAACTTTAACGGAGTACCCTTAAATCATCCCCTAAAAAAACAAAAGTTTGGATACATCATGCACGATTTATTGGATTTATCGTATCTATCAAAATGGGAAATAATAAAGATTGAAGAAATGAATGTGGATTTGGAGATTAAGGTGGAGATGCGAAAATGAAAGGAGCTGTATGATTTTAAAATCATTATAATTTTCATTTATTTTTTACGTTGATTACTTTTATTCTATAAATAATAAATAAACAGGGAAGCCGAAAACTGAATAGAGTAGGCAAATAAAAATCAATTAAATATTATGGCAAATCTTTATTGTGAGTATTGCGGAACAACGCGTTCAAGCATATCTTCTTTGACTGCAAGTTCCTGTCCAAGGTTTCCGGATGGTGCTGGCAAAGGAAGACATAAACTTTATGAGGGAGGTGAGAAATCTCAGTACAGTTGTAAGTATTGTGGTACCAACAGATCATCTATCTCAAGTTTGGTTGCAAGCTCTTGTCCGAGGCATCCTTTGGGCAGTGGAAAAGGGAAACATGCGCCGACATTGTAAAATTAAATTAACTTTTAAAATAAAATAAATGAAAACTCTGGAAGAATTTGAAGAAGAAATTAAACTACTTAACGGTAAAATAGAAAGTCATTGCGAAAAGGAAGAAGAACACGGCGATCAGGAATGGATTGGAGATGGCATTTCAAATATAGAAGAATACTATAAAACTTCACCAAAAATTCTATGGATACTCAAAGAAGCTTATGGTAAGGATGGAGGTGTTATTGCCGAGGATCTTTTTAATAAAGAATTTATGTTAGGAAAGCATCGGTCACATGGAACCTGGCATCCAATCATATATACAAGTTACGCGATTCTTAATAGTAATATTAGTTGTTATGATGACATGGATTATATTGCCGATGACCCAACAATGATAGATATTTTACATAAAATTGCCTTTATTAATGTTTCAAAATTTCCTGGAGGCACTACCAGTAAAGATTCTAT
>DASSHD010000307.1:0-11487 GCA_035693085.1 Hanamia sp.
TTGAAATATATCATTAAAAAAACTATGAAAAAAATAATTGAATGGGGGTAGATTTATTCTTTGAGTCTTTTTATATCCGGTTATAATTGGTGCTTGTAATAATCTTTCATTTGGGTTACTGGTTTTCATTTCATCTTCATAAAGTAAATTGGCAGGGCAATATCTATATTTTTTTGTAGACATAATTGTAAAAGGTAATGCATCGCCCTCTCCATCTTGAAATGACCAATGAAATGATCCATGTAAATTATAAAATGAATTACACCATGTATCGGCTAAAATTCTTTGTTTGTCAAGTAAGAAGAAGTGTCTTTTATCATGGCTAACTTTGCTTACGTCAAAGCCGTCAAAAAATTCATATCCGGAGGAATTACTTTCAAACACTAATGGAATGCTTCTATCATAATTTAATGTGTAAGCTCTTACCACATATCCTGTATTTAGGAAGTACTCACAAAATTCCTTAAGTTTCTCATTTAAACATTGATAATCGTCTTTCCAATAGTTATCTAAGTATGGTATTATTTGGTTTCCTATGATCCGAATTAGACTGTAAAAAGTCGCAGTTACTTTAGAAATACTATCCGATCTAAAGTTGGAGCCATTACTCCATTTCAAATTATCTATCCCTTCTTTTATCTCAGTTTTTAAATCAAAAAACTTGTAAAAACTATTTTTAAGATTGGGATGAATTGTTTTAGTTGTTAGTAGGAAAGCATGTGCTGTCTCAATTAAATCGATATAAGTTTCAAAGTTGACGTCTAAATGAGAAACTGTTCTATCTTGAGTAACTATTTTATTAATCCAATTCCCAAGAGTTTCACAACTAATTAAGTGATCTTGAGAATTTCTCATTGCTTCAGTTATTTCAGAAGTCTTTGCGGCATTCCAGGGAATAGCTGCACCTGCGCCGAGTAATAAGGTAACTTTTTTACACAAAATTCAATTGATTAATTTAGCCTAAAATTAATGTTTAGTGCACACAAATTTAATTAAACTCGGCCTTTCAATTCTTTTTCTTCTCTGCCTATTTCAAATGCCCTACGGTTATTATCAATTTGCACGGTTCATCGGCATGTTAGGCTTTGCATTATTGGCTTATTTCGATTATCAAAAACATCAAACAATAAATTCTACAGTAATAATTTATATCGCATTGGCATTATTATTTCAGCCTTTTATAAAAGTGGCGCTGGGTAGAACTATCTGGAATGCGGTAGATGTAATTGTAAGTCTGGGATTGATTATTTCAATTTTTATTAAGCCAAAAGAAGTGTGAAGTATCAAACCAAAAATATGCCTTCATCACTTATTGTAATCTTCATCCTCATTCAGTTTCTCGTCAGTTATATAATATTCATTAAGAATGTCTTTCTCGCTTTTCATGAGCATTTTTTCTGCCCTCATCGAAATTTTTTTAAGCGAGGATGGTTTTTACAGAAGAATTAAATGAATAATTCTTTGCCAAATAAAATATTCTTTACCCCGATTATTTCATCCACATCGTCCCAAAAAACATGGATACCTGTATTTTTAAAATTTTGTCGCTCATGGGCTTTTGCTTTTTGAAGTTTTTTGCTCCAGGCAAGTGGAATATAAATAATACGGCCATCATCGAGTACAAATGCAATTTCGTCTTTAATAAAAGCGACATCTTTTATTTTAGGCAATTGCGCAAACGATAATTTGCTGACCCAGCCATTTGATTGTTTCTTATTTATTATATCTTTTACAGAACTCATTGAATGTTGTTAATATGAGTGAATAATTTTCCAGAATTATTTTTTCTATTCCGGACAGTTCTCTTTTCGTAAATCCTTTATTATCAGCCAGCATTATTTTATTATCCCGCAACCAATATTTACAAATCTTTCGCGTATCGTCGCCCACATGTATATGTACCGGTTCAGCACAGTCATAACTTACAAAATAAAACCTGAATCCAAATTTAAAAAAAATTGTTGGCATAGTTTCTTAAATGTCCGCTAATTAAAGGTATTCCTTTATCCATCCAACCCTGCCTCCATAACAGGGTTACCAGGCGCACCTTTGTTAGATGGGATATAAAGATAATGTAAAAGATAGTGAGATGCACCATCACATTAAGTCCGTGCGAGGCAGGTCAAAAACTGTGGAACAATGTTGTCGCCTCAACTTTGTGAATTGAGAGATTTAAAAAGCACCCAGTTCAGGCATGAGAGTCGGGTTTTACATTTCAATACAGACTACCAGGGAAAAAGTGAATTGGCACAGAATATTGTTTTGTAGAAAATGAAACTAGATTTATTTGTTTACTGATGTTGACTCCTTTAGTTATTTATCTTCATCTTCATTCAGTTCCTCATCAGTTATAAAATCTTCATTACATATATCTTCTTCACTTTTCATAAGTATATTCTTTTGATCCGGAGTGACTTTAAAAACAGATTTATTGACATCAACATTACCAATAAGTTCATTTACTTTTTCTAATAAATTTATATCCTGGATAGAAATCAGTTTATCTAATAAACGATATTTTAAATTATTGACTTGCATAAATAGACAGTATTTTTTATCAGATCTCTTTTTGCAGAAGCAATCTTTGATTACTATTATTTTCAGTAAAAATTCAACCTATTTCTCAATAGTAACCGGCGTGCCCACCGGAATATAACTGTACAGATCTTCCGCTTCAGTATATTTAAGAGAGACACATCCGTCAGTCCAGTTTTGATAATAATCCACTGTCCATTCTTCCTGTGGGCGCGTAGCATGAATAGCAATACCGCCTCCGATTCTGGCATTTCTGGGTATCAATCCTTCTGCTTTGCGTTCATTAAATTTTTTATAACTATCTGCATCGGGATAATCCAATAACATTTCAAACTTCCATTTGGAATCATTCTTTTTTAATATCACTTTAAACTTTCCTTCGGGAGTTCTTTTATCACCTTCCATATATTTGTCGCGAAGATCGTTGCTGCCAAACACACAGGGATAGGTAGCATACCAACCCTGGTCGTCATACACCTTTAACTCATAGCTTTTTTTGGAAATAATAATGTAATATGGATTGTCTTTTGTTTTTGATTTTCGTACTTCTTTCTTTGAATGAAAATCTTTGTTATAAGTTGTTTTACTGTGAGTAAAAGATAAAAAGAAAAAAGAAAAAAGAAATACGGCTGATATTGAAATCGTACGGGTTTTCATTTTTTTAAGGTTACTGCAAGCTATTAAAAACGCAGGTTTCACCAAAATTATTTCATAACCCCTAAAAGGATTTAACGTTTATTTTATAAGGAATTTTTATCAGGTAATGTACCTTAAAAGCCCGAACGTATTAATCCCATTCCGCCTCGGCTTTTGCTTTCTGCTTGTAAACCCTTTTACTGATAAAAATACTTATTTCATATAAGATGATGAGGGGCACAGCCACAATGGTCTGGCTTGTCCAGTCGGGTGAAGGAGTAATAACCGCAGCCACGATAAGAATAATTACGTAGGCATATTTTCTATAATTCTTAAGGAATTGGGGAGTTATTAATCCAAGTTTTGAAAGAACAAAAGCAACTACAGGAAGTTCAAATGCCATACCACATCCAAGTATAAGAGAAGTGAGTGTATCTATGTAATCATCAAGTGTAGGCATATACTTATATACTCCCAAATGACCTAATTGGAAATTGGCCAGGAAATTAAAAGTAAACGGAGCCAATAAATAATACCCAAAAGCGGCCCCTGCAAAAAAGCATAATGAAACCCAACCGATACTTCCCCTCGCATAGCTTATTTCTTTTGCAGATAAGGCAGGTTTTACAAAACGCCATAATTCCCATATTAAATAAGGAAATGCAACAACGATGGCGCTAATAAATGAAATATTAATTGCTGACATAAATGGCCCGCTGACGGTTTGCCCTAAAAGTTGAAAACTTACAGGAGGCATGCAAAGCGAATCGCCGAGGTGTAACTTGTGCCCCAGGTTGCATAAACCTGAATAGGTTATAAAACTATTTCTTGAAGGAGCCATTAGGATATTATCAAATATCCAGTCAACGTAGAAAAAAGCAACACCTGCCACTACTACAAGCACTATCGCCACACGAAAAATATGCCACCTCAAAACTTCCAGATGGTCTATAAAACTCATCTCGGCTCCTTCGGTTTCCTTGCCACGTAATCTCTTAAAGAACGCTTTCCTTTCTGTAGTTGTGTTACTCAATTTATTTTTTCATTTGAATTATGCAAATATAATAGTACGAAGTTATTTGTTTGTTGGATTGCAAAATATTTATTGTTAATAGTCCGATGGGTGATTACAAATATCAGATCGTGATAAAAAACTTTCGTTTATCTAAAAAATTTTGTAACTGGTTTTAATTTTAATTGATTGATTAAAGCAATTACTTTACTTACCCATTTTTGGGGATTCCATTTAGGAAGTATATTTCATGATTATATAATAAATCAGTCTGTAGCTTATTAAGCCTGCTATTTCATTGGAGGATTAACTACTATTATTTTATTTGCAGAACTATCGGTCTTTTTCTTTAATAAATTTAAAAAAAGTAACACATAACCCTTCTGTTTAAGGTTTTTTATGATATTAGTTTTGTATTCCATGATTTAAATATGAGAATATGCAATAAGCAATATTTGAAAATTCAAATCTATTTTATAAACAGAATTTCTTTCATTTAATGCATCGCTGCAGACATATCAACCTTTTTATCTTTACTTCCTTTTATCAATAAAACAAACGGCACACAAATTAAAAAGATGACCCCGATGAAAAGAAACACGTCCATGTAAGAAAGTACCATTGACTGCTTCATTACTGAAAAATCGAGGGATTGATAAGCGCTCTGCAATGCTATATCAGGTGTCATTCCTTTGCTCATAAAAGTATGCTGCATCATGGATACCCTGTTTTGTACTGCAGGATCGGTTGCATTCAGATGGCTAATAAGATCTACCCTGTGAACCATATTTTTACTGGCAAGAAATGTAGTTATTATCGCTACTCCAAATGAACCTCCCAATTGGCGCATCATTCCTGTAAAAGCAGCGCCCTGGCCAATTTCCTGTCCATGCAAAGTAGAAAGAGCCAATGTGGTAATCGGAATAAATAACATACTAAGGCCAAATCCCCTGAACATCAGAAGCCACCAAAAGGAGTCAGCCGGCGTATTTGGGGTAAGAATTTTATAGGCCCATAGACTGTACAGAAAAAATATGAATAGTCCGCCGGCAACAAGATATTGTTGTTTTACTCCCCGTTCTAAAAGTTTACCTATTACCGGCATCATAAAAGCAGTAGCTATTCCGGAAGGAATAAATAAAAGCCCGGCATCTTCGGCTGTCCAGCCCAATATTGATTGTGTGTATAAAGGAATGATAAAAGTGGAGCCATATAATCCAAAACCAAGAATAAAAGTTAATATAGTTCCTATACGCAGGTTTCCATTCCTGAGTACGCGCAGTTCTACAATGGGATTTTTATAAGTTAATTCACGCCAGATAAAAAAGAAAATTCCAAAAACAGAAACCACGGATAAAAACACAATAAGACTATCATTGAACCAATCATCTTCATGCCCTTTTTCCAAAACATACTGAAGGGAGCCTACAGCTATTGCCAGTAAAAGAATCCCCAAAACATCTATATTCCTCCTTGAAGTTTTCTCCTGGAACTTTGGGCTTTTTATAAACTGCAGGGTTAATAAAGTGGCAACAATACCTATGGGAATATTAATATAAAAAATATAAGGCCAACTGAAATTATCCACGATATAACCGCCCAGAGGAGGCCCGAGAGTAGGGCCAATAATAACTCCAAGCCCATATATCGCCTGGGCCATTCCACGCTTTTCTATCGGATAACTTTCTGTAATGATAGTTTGTGAAGTTACTAATAAAGCGCCGCCGCCAAGCCCCTGGCAAAAACGAAAAAGGATTAATTCATGAATACCGGTAGCATTCCCGCAAAAAAAAGAAAAAGTAATAAATATCATAATGGAAGCGGCAAAATAATTGCGGCGGCCAAATTGCTGGGAAAGCCAACTCGTCATCGGAACAACGATTACATTACCCACAGCATAAGCAGTGACCACCCAGCCTATTTCAGTAAGCGTAGCTCCCAGGTTACCTTTCATATCATTAAGAGCTACGTTCACAATTGTGGTATCCACTATTTCAAGCAATGCTGCAGTAACGGCTGTAATTGTGATGATCGCCCGCCTCATGCCATATTCAACTAAAAGATTTTCCTGTTGCATCTATCTTTAAAACTATTTATTGATCAACATATTTATTTCAGGTGTACATCCACATTCACATTCATACCAGGGCTTAGCCTTGACAACAAACTGTCTGATGGGTCCGTAAATTCAATCTTTACCGGAACACGTTGCACAACTTTTACAAAGTTCCCGCTCGCATTATCAGGTGGTAATAAAGAAAATTTGGCGCCTGTAGCCGGAGAGAATGAAGACAGCGTTGCTTCAAAATCATGTTTTGGAAAAGCATCCACATTTACAATAACTTTTTGCCCGACTTTCATTTTTCCAATTTGTGTTTCTTTGAAATTAGCTACTATCCATATTTTTTTGCTTCGTACGATGTCGAATAATGATTGCCCTGCCTGCAAAAACTGTCCTTCCTGCACATTTACCCTCGAAAGTATTCCATTCTCAGGCGCAGTAATTATGGTATAAGAGAGTTTCAGTTTAGCATCCTCCACTTCTACCTCTTTTTGCTTCACAATAGATTCCGCTACTTCTATTGTTTGTGCAGTAGCTTTAGATTGAGAAGTAACCACACCTGTTTGTGAACCGGCCTGTTTCTTTTGCTGCTCAAGAATCAATAATTGTTTTTGTGCCAAATCCCGGGTTGCCTGTGCTTGTTCAAATTGTTGTTCAGTGATCGAATGATCTGTAATAAGATTTGCATAACGGTTATAATCCTGAGTAGCCCTCGTCAGTTTTACCTGGGCGGCGTCTATTTGCGCATCAATAGTAGCTACTCCTTCGCGTGAAGTAGTAATACCGGTGCGTGCGGCTTTTGCATTGGCACGGCTGGCATCTACATTACTTTTTGCTGTAGCCAGAGCAGCTTCAGCCTGAAGCAAATTAATTTTTAAATCACGGTCATCAATTATGATCAATGTATCGCCTTTATGCACTTGCTGATTATCTTTAACCCTGACTTCTTTTACATAACCTGAAACGCGGGGAATAATCGGGATCATATCGGCCTCTATCTGTGCATCGTCAGTATCTTCATGATGCTGCGCATAAATATATTTGGTAATTCCAAACCATCCGCCAAGAACTACCATCAATATCAGTATTATCAAAAATACTTTGCTGCGCTTTTTTGGTTCCGCTGCGGGTTTCTTGCTATTATTTTCCATATCTTTTTTTGAAGGAATTTCTTCTTTTTCTGATTCCATAAATATTAAGTTTACCGTTTTTTAAATTATTGATTGCCCGATAAGGTGCCTGTTGTTTCTAACAGTTTGCTGTACGCTAATAATACATCCGCTCTGCCAACTGCCAGATTTATTTTTGATTGAAGCAGCGATACGTTGGCATCCAAAAGGTCAGTAGTGTTTACCAAAGCATTGTCATATTTGTTTTTAGTGATCCTGTAATTTTCTTCTGCCTGGGCCACCGCTTTTTCAAACACGCTTATTTTTCTTTGGCTTAATAATAAATTTTCAAAATCACGGTTTACCTGAAGCCGTACCGCATCGCTGAGCTGTGCTTCATTTTCAACTATCTCCTTTTCGCGCGATTGGGCCTGTTGTATTTTTGCTTTTGATTTCCAAAGAGAGGCAAGATTATATTGCAGTCCTACTCCTATATTTATTGCATTGGTAATTGTAAGCACATGCGGCACATCAGCGGCTATATAACCTCCTGTTAAAGCCACAGTAGGATATTTTTCTGCTTTGGCAACGGAAATACCAGTGATTGCTGCTTTTCTTCTGAACGAAAGCGCCCTGATGTCATTCCTGTTCTGAAGCGCTACTTGCTCATAATCATCTACCGTTTTCAAAGAAAGATTTTTATCAAACCCGGAAGAATCTGTCTTTAAAACAGTCGTCTCGGGATATCCTATCATCAGGTCCATATTTACATTGGCTATTTTCAAATTACTTTCGGCGTCCAAAAGTGATAATGAAATGTTGGACGTTTGTAATTCCGCTTTCAATAAATCATTTCTTGCCAGCAAACCATTTTGTTCCAATCTTGTAAAAACTGAATCGCGGTGTTCTGATTGCAGCAAATTTTCCTTCACCACATTTACTGTTACAGACGCTTTGTATAAATTGATGTAAGCATTGATGGTATTGAGAATTACGCCTTCTTTATCATTATCTGCATCAAGCATAGTTGCCTGTTGCAAATACTTCGCAGATTCAATTCCGTATCGGATCTTACCGCCAGCAAAAATGGGAAGTGAAACATTAAAAATCCCGTACATCGCCTGGTTTACGTGAGGTATTCCACCTTTATTAGAAGAAGTATCTGACCCACCACTCCCGCTGAAGGCTTTTGTTTTGATATCCAGATTAGGATTAGCGAGATATAAATAAGAACCTGAAACACTGGCATTCGGAAGCTTGTTATCCTCTGCCTGCTTTACCTGTGCTACAGCCTCTTCAATCTTTGCTGAAGAAGCTTTTAAAACATGACTGTTTTTTAAACTGAGATCAATCGTTTCCTGCAAAGTAAGCGATTTTACATCCTGCGATTTTACTGATAATGAAATCACATTCATAGCTAAAAAAATAAAGGCTCCAGGTAAAAATGAAAATGTTTTAGTGATAATTTTAACAGAACTTCTACTCATCTTTTTAATGTTTTTTATTTTTCAGTAAATAGGAACGCATTAATTTTTTTGTGTGTTCACCCAATCGTTTTTTTAATTGTTTATTTTGAAAGGGGCTGAATCCTTCCTTTTTGCCCAATATTTTTTGACAAATAGTATCGGATGTAAGCAGATAATGAATCGTTCCTATAACCGTGGTAAGGGTTAATTCTATGTCCACCGGTTGGAAAACGCCAGTCTTTATGCCATCCTTAATGATAGTTTTTACCGGGTCTATATTTTTTAAAAGAATCCCGCTGATCGCATTTCTCAATTGAGGACGAAGTTCCAGCGACAATTCCCTGTGTAAAAGGTGGGAAAATTTTGCATCCGAGAATTTTCTTTCGATTAACTGATCTATCATAAAATCTATTTTTTCAATGTGGCTTAGTTTTTTATTATTAACCAACTCTGAAAAAACACCTCTTAAGAATGACGCCTTGTATTCAACCACACTCTCAAATAATTTTTCTTTTGATCCGAAATAATAATTGATCATGGCCACATTCACTCCGGCATCCGCAGCTATATCCCTGACGGATGTTCCTTCAAAACCCTTACTACTGAATAGTTTGATGGCAGATACTATTATCGTTTCCCTCTTGGTCATTTTTAATTTGAGGGCGCAAAGTTAAACACTTGTTTAAAACTAAACAAATGTTTAATAAATAATTTTATTTTTTTATTTCTGAAATTTTAATTATGAAAAATCCTGAATAATATTTTTCAGCGATCGGATGTGCAATATTTTGAATTAAAACAGAATGATAAAACACTTCCTGAATTTTATACATAATTTGCAGGGAACAGTAAACAAACTTTTATTAAGGATTTCTAATTTATTGTTTCAAAAAAATCAGTTGGCATATTTTAAAACATTAAAAGATGAAGTATAGTTAAGTTTTTCTTTAGTGAACCTTAATGGTAAAAAAGAAGACAGTAAGAAATGAATAATAGTTAAGTTTTTCCTTAATAAACCTTAGCTTATTAATGGTTTAATAATATCTCTAAATCTAAACTCACTCATTATGGAAAAGTTTGCAACAAAAAACGGTGTAAGCGTAAGGGCTTATAAAGGAGACGCCATGACCCTGCTGGCATTTGATCTTAACCCAAGCCTTAAAAAAAACCTGGCGGGATTCAGTATAAGCTACAAGTATAAGTCGGGGAATAAATGGACACAATCCTATCTTTATAACCGGATGAAATTCCCGGATAATTTTTTTACAAACAATCCTGGTATTCCTTCTACAGACAAAAACTCCACTCTGTATTCACCTATTCAAAAATTCAATTGGGTGCATGTGCCCGAAACAGATATTGACACTCAAGCTGCTGTGTTTGCAAATTATGCTTATCAAATAACTCCGAGGTATATAGTAGAAGGCATCCTTCAACCATTAAGAGCCGATCTAACAGTCACCATAAAAATAAATGTAACCCCTTTTGATATGAAGAAAACAAAGATCGGTTTTACACGTGGTTTCGTTTCTTCTGTGGCTTATGCCAAACGTTTTAATGTAAACAATAACCACGTAAGGCCGGCTGGAAACAAAAATGAGCTGCTTTTTGACATCACACAAAAAGCCGATAGCGCCTGGAGATGGAATGATGCCACGAGGAAATATGTTCACGTTGATTACACTTTTGAAGAACAACATAAGTGGCTGGGATGGCAGGCAAGGCAACGGATTCTCGATTTCCTGGATGAAGCTGTTAATGATAAAACTATCTCGGTTAAATCTTTTGCGTATGACCTGGATGAACCGGAAATATGCAAACGGCTGCTCACACTGGCTGCACAAAACAGGCTTAAAATGATTTTGGATGATGCCGGAAAACATGGTAATCCATCTTCAATGGAAACAACCTTCGCCGATAAATTCAAACAAGCAGCTACAGACACAAATGATATTCAAAGAGGCCATTACCTTGCGCTTGCGCACTCTAAAGTATTTATTCAACTGAAGAAAAATAAAGCAGTAAAAGTGCTTACGGGTTCTGCCAATTTTTCGACCAATGGCTTGTATATAAACAGCAACCATGTAATTATTTTTGATAATAAAAAGATGGCGCAATTATACAGCGATGTGTTCGATGACTCTTTCGGCGATCAAAAGATGAAGTCATTCAAAGGTTCACAATACTCCATTGCTGATAATGGTTTCGATGATGCAGGCACGCCTTCTGTGACCATTACATTTGCACCACACAAAAGCATTGATGCCAAACGGATCTTTGACCGCATAAGCAAACGCATTCTCAAAACAGGCAACACCGATGTGCTTTTTGCCATAATGAAAGATACCAGTAAAAGCTCAATACTGGACGCAGTACAGCAACAAGTAAAGAACGATAAAGTATTTACGTATGGTATTACAGATACCATTGCAGACAATGCAGACTATAGTGTTTTTTTATACAAACCCAATTCACTAAAAGGCATAAGAGTGGCTGCCCGTGGTATTCAAAATGTATTGCCCAAGCCTTTTGGTAAAGTAGCAGGCGTAGATGGATATGCCATACATCACAAGTTTATCGTGGTTAATTTTAAAGGCAATGATCCTGTGGTTTATTGCGGCAGTAGCAACCTTGCTTTTAATCCTGAACAACATAATGGCGATAATC
>DASSHD010000308.1:0-5223 GCA_035693085.1 Hanamia sp.
GAAGGCCGGAGTTTTTTGAACGATTTAGGACAAGCCGAATTATCTAATATTGGAAGTGCATTTTTGGGAGGAATTATTTTTAACGCTGCTAATATACTTTTATCTGCTGCCATTGCAATAGCGGGGATGGCAGTCGCTTTCCCTTTGGGAATAGGCGTTGCATTGGTATTGGGTGTATTGATTAATTATGCAGGAGATCAAAAAGGTGATCCACTATTTATATTTCTGGGAGTGGCATTAATCGTAATTGCAATTATATTAAATGCAACAGCTTATCGTAGAACCGCATCAGTTACAAAAAAAATATCTTCAAAAGGTATTTTACTTTCTCTTGTGGCGGGTGTACTTATGTCTTTTTTTTATAGATTCATTGCGGTTTCTATGGATTTAAACAATTTTGTTCATCCGGCAGAAGGTAAGATGACGCCTTATACCGCAGTTTTTATTTTCTCCTGCGGGATTTTTATAAGTAATTTTTTGTTTAATACTATTTTAATGAAAAAACCAATTGAGGGCCTGCCAACAGGTTATTCAGAATATTTTAAAGGGAGATTCCGTACTCACCTGGTAGGTATTTTGGGTGGACTAATTTGGGGACTTGGAAATTCTTTTAATTTAATTGCTGCCGGAAAAGCCGGAACTGCGATCTCGTATGGACTTGGCCAGGGCGCTACACTCGTAGCGGCATTATGGGGTGTATTTGTATGGAAAGAATTTAAAAATGCACCTAAAGGAACAAACAAACTTCTTACGTGGATGTTTATATCCTTTATAATTGGAATAGCATTTATAATTTATGCGGGATTTTAAAGTTTTAAAAAATTCCATTACTATCTATGAAAAAACACTACAATTCGTTCATGCTGTTCTGCAATAAATTGGCATCAATTAAAGTATCAATCTCTATCCCGGCAAGTAATAATTTTTTATACAGAGGTTTGTTTAAGCACATAGTTGTATTAACCAGTTTCTCCCACAGATTATTTGTTTAAAGTTTGCCACATCTCTCCAGTAGGGAAAGTATAGGATTCCCTGGATGATTTTTTTATTTCAATGCTATATCCCGGCGCTGTGGGAGGCATATAATTTCCATTCTTTATTATTACCGGATCCACAAAATGTTCGTGAAGATGATCTACATATTCGGTTATCCTGTTTTCCAGGGTGCCGCTGATACAGATATAATCTATCATTGACAAATGCTGCACATATTCACACAATCCCACTCCGCCTGCATGTGGACAAACAGGAATATTAAATTTTGCTGCCATAAGCATTACGGCTAAAACTTCATTTACTCCGCCCATTCTGCAACTGTCCACCTGGCAAATATCAATAGCCCCGCTCTGCAAAAACTGCTTGAACATAACCCTGTTTTGGCAATGCTCACCAGTCGCTACTTTAATTGGTGAAACTGCTTTTTTTATGGCCAAATGCCCTAAAATATCATCAGGGCTTGTAGGTTCTTCAATCCACCAGGGATTAAATTTAGCAAGCAATTTCATATTGTCAATTGCCTCATTTACATCCCATTTTTGATTGGCATCCATCATTAATTTAATACCGCTTCCTATCTCTTCCCTTATTATTTCAGCCCTTCGTACATCCTCATTTACATCACCGCCCACTTTCATCTTCAGATATTTCCATCCATCTCTCTTTGCCTCACGGCTTAGTCTTCTTATTTTTTCTTCTGAATATCCCATCCATCCGGCAGATGTAGTGTAGGCCGGATAACCGTTTTTCAATAAATAATCAACCCTCTCCTGTTTGGTGTTAGCCTGTTTTTTGAGTATTTGTAAAGCTTCTTCCGGAGTAATTACATCGGTCAGATATGTGAAGGGAATACATCCCACTATTTGCTCCGGTGTCATATCCGCAATTAATTTCCAAACCGGTTTCCCTTCTGATTTTGCATAGAGGTCCCAAACAGCATTTACGATGGCGCCTGTAGCCATGTGAATAACTCCTTTTTCGGGGCCGAGCCAGCGTAATTGCGTATCTCCGGTTATCATCCGCCAAAAGCCGGCCATATCTGCTGCGATATCTTTTAAAGATTTTCCAATTAATAAATAGGATAATGATTGGATGGCGTCAACGCACAATTCGTTTCCCCGGCCTTCAGTAAAAGTAAGGCCATGCCCTTCCAGTTTTGAGTCATTTGTTTTTAGAATAACATAAGCTGCAGAATAATCCGGATCTTTATTCATCGCATCTGATCCGTCTAAAGATTTGCTGGTTGGAAACCTGATATCTTTTGTTTCAATAGAGAGTATTTTTATTTCCATTTTGATATTTTTAGAGATGAACTAATATCAGATGATACAAAGGTAGATACGTTTATATAGTATTGGGAATCTAAAAAATATTTTTCCGCATTTTGTAAGCCTTTGTAAAAATTCGTGAGACACGAATTCAGGAGGAAAGAGAATTTATTCTTTGCACTATTTTAACGTGAAATGTCAAACAAAACAAAAAAATAATTTTTGACACTTTATTTAAAATCACTTACTACAAGAGAAACCATTTTTTTGAAACTTATTTCTTAACTGCTATTTAATGAAGTTTGGATCTATTTAAAAATTCTAACTATACCAATTGTATAACTGTAATAGTCTTCCCATTCGCAATCGAATTCATTGACTTTTCAAACACCTGTTGTCTTTGCATTAAGAGATTAAAAATTAAATACAAATTAGCCTTATTTACCTGCCTACCGGTCAGATAGATTTGTTTACTGTATTTCTTCTATGCAATATTTTAATAACAATAACCTTCCGGAATTTTTTACGAAATGAGCGCATGTAAAATTGCCCGGTCTTGTATTAGAATAATAAATAGATTTGTATTTATGAAAAAACCAATACTCTTTTTAAGCATGCTACTTCCCATTACTCTTCTCGCGCAAAGTAATGTCATGACTCCCGAACTCTTATGGTCTTTAAGCCGTCTTTCGGTTACAGGTGTCAGTCCCAATAATCAGACTTTAATTTATTCTGTAAAAACATTTAATCTGAAAACAGAAAAAAGTAAGGATGCATATTACTTCTTAAATCTTAAAAATAATGCATCCACACCGACAACTATTTTTGGCAAAAAGATATTTGTACAATGGGATAAGAATGGTTTGTATGCAAGGGAAGGTGAAAAATTGTTTAAAAGCATTGATGAGGGAAAAAGTTGGAAAGTGATTTCAAGCGTACTAAAAGATGCAGTAGATGTTCGTATATCTCCTGATGGAGAATGGGTCGCTTTTTCCAAACCTGTATTAGTGGAAAAAGTGCTGGGAAAAGAAATATATCCTGAATATAATAAAAGCACTGCACAGATCTATACAGATCTGAATTATCGTCATTGGGACAGATGGAGCAATGGAACCGTTTCTCATGTTTTTGTGGCATCCCTTCATGATCCACGCAATCCCGCTAAAGATATCCTGGGTAAGGAACCTTATGATTGTCCCCAGAAACCATTTGGTGTAAAAGAAGATTTTATGTTTAGCCCCGACAGCAAATCGGTAATATATGTCTGTAAGAAAAAAACGGGAAAAGAATATGCGCAAAGTACCAACACAGATATTTACGAATATTCAATTGCAGATGCGGCAACAATAGACCTTACAGAAGGTATGATGGGTTATGATGTATCACCCGCATACAGCCCCGATGGGAGCAAACTTGCGTGGCTCAGCATGAAAACGGATGGATATGAATCAGATAAAAATGATCTTATCGTAATGGATCTAAACACAAAAAAGAAAAGTAATTTAACAGCTTCGTGGGATGAAACCATTGATGGCAGCTTTATATGGGCCAATGACAATCAATCTATTTATTTTAGTTCTTCTCTGAAAGGAACCCAACAATTATTCCAGGTGAATGTTTCTGCTGCAGAAAAAAACGGAGATGTGAAACAAATTACTTCCGGCAATTTTGATGTTACTGACTTATGGGTTCAGGAGGGTAATTCAATTATTGCAGGAAGAACGGACTTCAATCATGCTACAGAACTTTATAAAATATCTCTTGATAATGGAACAATGGCGGCGATAACGCATGTTAACGATAATGCATACAGTAAAATAAAGATGGGCACTTCAAAGATGCAAATGGTAACTACGCAAGACGGCCATCAAATGGGAGTTTGGGTAATTTATCCTCCGGATTTTAATCCTACAAAAAAATATCCTACACTTTTATATTGCCAGGGTGGCCCACAGGATGCACTTTCACAGTTCTATAGTTTCAGATGGAATTTTCAATTAATGGCTGCGAATGGTTACATCATCGTAGCGCCCAATCGTCGTGGAATGCCAGGTTGGGGTGTGGCATGGAATGCTTCAATCAGTAAAGACTGGGGTGGCAAACCTATTCAGGATTACCTCGATGCTATTGATGCGCTTTCCAAAGAACCCTATGTTGACAAAAACAATCTGGGTTGTGTGGGCGCCAGTTATGGCGGTTATAGCGTTTATGAGTTAGCAGGAGTTCATAATAACAGGTTTAAAACTTTTATTGCTCACGATGGTTTGTTTGATCTTAAAAGCTGGTATGGTACTACAGAAGAACTTTGGTTTGCCAATTGGGATATAGGAGGCAATTATTGGCAGAAGCCAGTTCCTGAAAGCTATCAAAAATTTAATCCTTCTAATTTCGTTGATAAATGGAATACACCCATCATGATCATCCAGGGCGGAATAGATTACAGAGTACCTGTTGGGCAAGGGCTTGAAGCGTTTCAGGCAGCACAACTAAGAGGCATTAAGAGTAAATTATTTTATTGTCCCAATGAGAACCACTGGGTATTGCACCCGCATAATGCGTTGGTTTGGCAACATGAATTTTTTAAATGGCTGAAAGAAACAATTTAAAAACAGATCTTAAAACATCGGCACCTGAATTTTATAAAAATATTTTCTCTCGCGGGTAATCAGTAAACCGACAAATAACCCGTTTTCTTATTTTTATTTATAGCCAGGGAAGTTGTATGTTAAACAAATCTTTTAGGGCACGTCTTGCAGCATAGTAACCGCAAATGCCGTGTACGCCTCCACCCGGCGGTGTAGATGATGAACAGATATAAACTCCTTTTGCAGAAGTGCGATAAGGTGAAAGTCTTAAAACAGGCCTTGTAAAAAGTTGGCTTATTGTAGCCGCACCGCCATTAATATCGCCTCCGATATAATTCGGATTATACGTTTCTACATCTTGCGTATTCATTACA
>DASSHD010000309.1:0-5006 GCA_035693085.1 Hanamia sp.
AATAATGAAAGAAATAATAGAATATTTACAGCAAAATATCCAGATGGTTTACATCGTGATCCTCATGATATTTCTGGGAATTGAAATTATTGGGAGAGTGCCAAGTGTATTGCATACGCCGCTTATGAGCGGCGCTAATGCAATTCATGGAGTAGTAATTATTGGCGCCATTATAGTGATGGGAAAAGCTGAGAGCGGAAATTATGTAGCACTAGTTCTGGGATTTCTTGCAGTAGTTCTGGGAACGCTTAATGTTGTCGGTGGCTTTGTGGTAACGGACAGGATGCTGGAAATGTTTAAGAAAAAAAAGTAAGCCACTGATTAAACTGATTAAACCAATTAACGAATTAACGAATAAACCAAATAAATGGGCGCCAGTATTTTATCAGTTTGTTATCTCATTGCTTCGATAACTTATATCATTGGCTTGAAAATGTTATCCAATCCATCTACTGCAAGAAAAGGAAATTTAATTGCAGCAGGTGGAATGATTCTTGCTATCGCAGGTACCATTTTTTTATATAAATACAATGGTAAAAGATTGGGGAATTATGAATGGATATTTTCAGCAATTGTCATTGGTTGCATCATCGGAGTTCTAATTGCCAAAAAGGTGAAGATGACTGCAATGCCTGAACTAGTTAGCTTTTTTAATGGAATGGGCGGTGCTTGCGCAGCATTAATTTCCATTGTTGAGTTTGATTATTTATACCGCGAACACAGGTTGATGGATACTACTTTATTTTCCGATGTGGTTCCGGGCGGCCATTATCTGGCGATCATTGCAGGTACTATTATTGGAAGCATCTCATTTATAGGCAGTATGATAGCCTGGGGAAAACTTAGCGGAAAAATAAAAGACTATTCTTTTAAAGGTCAGCATCTTTTTAATATTATTATTTTGGTTTTGGTATTGTCAACGGCTGTATTCACTTATTTTTCAAATACTCAAAATGTAAATATTCCATTTTTCATAACAGTCGTGCTGGCGCTTTTGTATGGACTATTTTTTGTAATGCCAATTGGTGGAGCGGATATGCCGGTGGTTATTTCTTTATTAAATTCTTTTACAGGAGTAGCTGCCGCTTGTGGAGGATTCTTATATGATAACAAAGCTATGCTCACCGGTGGAATTTTGGTGGGTGCCGCGGGAACTTTACTTACAATTCTAATGTGCAGGGCTATGAACCGAAGCCTGATGAATGTGCTCATTGGTTCATTTGGCGGAAATGCAAAAATTGTTTCAGGAGAAAAAAGTGTTCATGGAAATATCAAAGAAATTTCGGTAAGTGATGCCGCCATGCTAATGGCATATTCAAAAAAAGTGATGATAGTTCCGGGATATGGCCTTGCGGTGGCGCAGGCGCAACATACTTGTCACGAATTGGAAAAAGCATTGTATGAAAAAGGCGTGGAAGTAAAATATGCTATTCACCCTGTTGCAGGACGGATGCCTGGTCACATGAATGTTTTACTTGCAGAAGCCGATGTGAGTTATGAAAAATTATTAGAGATGGATGATGCCAATGAAGAATTCAATTCCACTGATGTAGTATTAATTCTAGGCGCCAATGATGTGGTAAATCCTGCAGCCAAAAATGATCCTTCATCCCCCATTTACGGGATGCCGATCCTGGAAGTGGAATTAGCCAAAACTGTGATCGTTAATAAAAGAAGCATGAAACCGGGGTATGCAGGTATAGAAAATGAATTGTTCTACAGTCCTAAAACATCAATGTTATTTGGCGATGCAAAAAAGATTTTACAAGAAATCTTAGCTGAATTGAAAAATATTTAATGAATTTTTAAACAGTTACTTTTTATTAGCAGCAGGTAAACAAATATCTGCTATTCCTCAATACATTTTTATGTCCTTTAATAGGTTCATTTTTCATTAGGCACAACCATAACCCCACGTCACAGGTTTTTTCTTATTTGAAAAATATCGAATAATTCATGAGATACAATTTTTTTGGAAAAGGCTAATTTCTCTTTTTCTTATTTCTATATTTTACTTTATCAAATATCCAATAGGTAAGTTTGGTAGAAATAATACCAAGTCCTGCTCCGGTAATTACTTCCGATAATAAGTGGTCCTTATCATAAATTCTTAATAGTCCAACTCCCGTTGCTATTAGATACCCACTATAACTAAGCAACTTGTTAGTTCTCTTTAATTCCTGGTGTAAAATCTCTGCACCGCGAAATGCATTAGCAGTGTGGCCCGATGGAAATTTTGTATCGCTTGAATTATATGTTTTAATATTTCTAGAAATGATTCTCATTCCATAACCAATTCCACCAGTCAAAAGAATAGAGCCTGCATCCAGGATAAGATGCTCACGGAAATTATGTTCTGTTTTTACTTTAAATGCATCCAAAACATACAAAGAGGCAGATGGCGCCCACATTAAATAATTGGCAGCACTCGTATGAAAATCCGGGTAGTTTTGATGTATGTTATTATTTATGTCATTGTCAAGTTTTGGAATGCCATTAATAAAAGGTTTTAAACCGCCATATAACAAAAAAGCAGCGGGAGCAATGAGAGCAGTAGGTTTGAGATAATGATGTTGATAATTTTCAGCATTGAAACTACTGTCAGAAATGGAATTAACTTTGTTTGTATCCTGTCCATATAAAGCACACGAATAAAAAATAAAAGAAACCGTAAGTAAGGATAAGAAAAACTTTTTTCTAATCATAAGAATGTTTACCCTGAAAAATATAAGTTGTAAATATATAACTTACCACAATGAAAATTAGATTCGTAAAAATTTTGATCCCGTAAAGTCAGGGCTCATACCCATCAATTCCAATTTATTTATTTGGTAATGCAAAGGCAACATAAGCATCTCCCGATTGGGTATTTAATTTACCACCTCCGCATGCAATAACGATATATTCTTTTCCATTTACATTATAAACGGCAGGCGTTGCAAAACCAGAAGCAGGCAAATCAGCTTCCCACAATAGTTTTCCGGTTCTTTTATTGAAAGCCCTTATTTTATGATCGCTTGTTGCAGCGATAAATAATAACCCGCCCGCCGTCACAACAGATCCGCCATAATTTTGGGTACCGGAATGAATACCCTTTGCTTTCAATTCAGGATGATCTCCCAAAGTATCTTTCCAAACAATTTCAGCAGTGTTTAAATTAATAGCTGTTAAAGTTCCCCACGGCGGCTTAATTGCAGGATAGCCTTCTTTGGTAAGAAATTTATTGTAACCGGTGCTGGTATATGGAATATCAAGATAAGGATTTTTAGGTGTTGCAGGTTCTATAAATTTTTTATTCTGATTAGGTTTTATTTCAAGAATAAAAGAAGCAAGAGCGTCTTTTTCTTCATTTGAAAGCCTGTTAAAAGCAGGCATCATTTTTCGCCCGTTTGAAACTAATTGTTCAAAAGAAGCTTCATTATATTTTTTGTTTACCCCAATTAAAGTAGGATAACTTCCACTTCCTTTTCTTTGAGGCCCATGGCAGGTAACACAGTTTTGTACATATAATCTTTCTCCGGCTTTAAGATATGTTTCATTGATCGGTTTTTTAGTCTTCACATCAATCATCGTTAATATCCAGGGTATTTCGTTAGCATTCACATAAAGAATTCCTGTAGAAGGATCAAAGGCGGGCCCACCCCATTCTGCGCCGCCATCAAAACCGGGAAATATAATAGTTCCTTCTTTTGAAGGAGGATTAAAAATGTTACCGGTTTTATAACCTGCCAATCTATTTTTAATATCATTGAATGATGAATCCGAAACGAGATTATTCAAATCAGAATCGCTTACAATTTGCCTGGCGAAAGGTTTTGGTAGTGTAGGAATCGGTTGAGTGGGAGAAATTTTTTCGCCAATCAATTCAGTTTGTGTTGGAACAGGAGTTTCCTTGATCGGATAAATTGGCTCGCCTGTTTTCCTGTTAAATAAAAATACAAATCCGCTTTTAGTTGTTTGAGCCAAAGCATCAATTTTCTTTCCCCGTCCGACAGGGTCATCCGGGCGGGCATCCTTTGTAATAGTAACCAATACGGGTGCGGTTGGAAGATCTCTGTCCCATAGATCATGGTGCACGGTTTGAAAATGTCAGATACGTTTGCCTGTTGCAGCATCTAATGCCAAAACACAATCTGCAAAAAGATTATTGCCTAATCTTTTACCTCCATAAAAATCGAAAGACACAGAGCCTGTGGGAACAAATACAATTCCTGATTTTTCATCAAGGCTCATGCCTGCCCAGTTATTGGCTCCGCCAAGATGTTTCCAGGCATCTTTATCTTCCCAGGTATCATAGCCATATTCTCCCGGATGTGGGATAGTGTGAAAAATCCACTCTTGCTTTCCTGTTATTACATTATATGCCCTCACATCTCCGGGCGCTGCTGTAGCGTCTTCCGCTACTCTCGAACCAAGGATCAACAGGTTATTGTATATAACACCCGGAGTAGTGGAAGTGATATAAAGGTCTTTTACATCACGGCCAAAACCATCATGCAAATCAATCCTGCCATTATCACCAAAAGTTGTTACAAGTTTACCTGTGTTAGCATTTACACAAATCAAATAGTAACCCACTGAATAAAAAATTCTCTTATCATTTTTTCCGTCAGTCCAGTAAGTAGCGCCACGACAGGCATTTGAAAAGACTGCTGCTAATTGGGATGAGGTAACAGAATCCGTAGCCAATGAAACAAGAGGGTCGAAAATCCACTTTGGCTTTCCTGTTGCTGCATTCAACGCCAGCAATTTTAGTCTGGGGGAAGTAGCATACATAATACTATCCACAATTATGGGGTTGCATTCTATTTGCGAATGAACCGCTGTATCTGCATCTCCTGAATGATACACCCACGCAATCTTTAACTGATCTACATTATTCGTATCTATTTCTGTTAATGAAGAATAATGCAAAGCATCCTTTGTGCCTCCATATACATTCCAGTTTTGGTACAAATCTTTTTGATTTGATGTACATGATGAAATGATCAAAGTGATGAGGATGG
>DASSHD010000310.1:0-12188 GCA_035693085.1 Hanamia sp.
TTCCTTGGCTTTATAACGATAATCAAAAAGCGTAATCGCTAAATTCCTACCTTCAATTCCAATTTTTTGAGCTATTTCCTGGTTATCAATTACAAATTGCATCTTCTCAGCAAATAAATTAACATCATAGTTTTCTGCCAACAACATATTTTTCCTGTCTTTAAAATAATATTTTATCTCACCATAATTCGTAGAAATAACAGGGTTCCCTGATGCTAAATATTCACCGGTCTTATGTGGAAAACGGGCAATATCCTGGAAAGTAGGGCGTAAAGGTATTAAGAGAGCTATTGCATTTTTATAAAGTGTGAATAATTTTTTTTGGGTAAGGTTTGAAAATATTTTTATTTTTTCTTTTTCTTTTTTATTATTAATATAATTTTTTATTACCTGAATTTCATTTTCTGTACCATTAATAACTAAGTATAAATGGGATGAATTATCCGCGATTAGTTCAAAAGAATCAATAACGAAAAAGATAATTTCATTATATGCTGCTGATCCGCAAAAAAGAAAATATTTTCCCTCTAGTAAAGTTTCTATACCATCATATCTCTCAAAATCTGTTAAACCAGGGATTTTTAAATATCCTTTTGAAGGCGATACTTCGTTAATATGCTTAATCAGGAATTCGCTAATTGGAAAAACAGCGTCCGAGAGAGAGGGAGCGTATTTATCAAATAATTTATCATTAACACGTTGGCCTATTTGTAAGCCTTCTTTTTTCTGTGCTGAATAATACTCCACATAGTTTAATACTGTTTTAAAGCCAAAGATTTTTGATAAAATGTTATAATACAGGACTAAATAGAAATTCCGCGTAGATAAAATAGCATAGTCTAAATTATTATTCTTTTTATATTTCCTTAATAATAAAAATTCATTTATTTTACCTTTGAGTTGGTTAAGCCTTCTTTTCAGGAAATGTTTGTTTCTAAAGCAACTTCCTGAGGTATATACGTATTTAATATTTTCATAAATACCATTAACTTTCAATTCAGGATGGTCTGCCATATTGTGATAACCGTTTCTGCAAATCACAGTAACATTATTATCTGTCATAATAAGGCTTTTAGAGATTAAAATTATTTTTTGAGCCTCAGCAAGCCCATGAGGAAAGTCATTAAATCCCAAGAATACAATTGATTTTTTATTCTTCATTTATTTTGCTTGATTCATAACCTAAAAAAAAGCCTTCACTAACTTAAATAATTCGCTTGATAATTACAATGCTATACTATTATTAATTGAATACTTTGTCTTTATATTCTCGTCATTTTTGGAAAAGAATAATTTAAACATCCAGAATGTCATTACAAGAGGAACAAAAATAACCGAATAACTAATTGATATAAATAGAATAATAATAAAAAATAAAAGTTTCCCTTTATAATTAAAATAATTTGAGAAGAAGATTGATGTTTTAATGGTTAATATCATAAAAAAAAGAAATCCAATGATCCCTAAATTAGCTAAGAGATTTCCTATACCGGATATTGGAGAAATATTTGCCCCGATTTTAGAGTACCAACTCTCTCCGGTGATACCTGCATTCCCAAGTATAGGATTGTTATAAAAATCTCTAAATGAAATCAAGAATGATGTAAATCGTTGAGGGGCAATACCCGATTCATTGCCAATAGATTGCCATACGATATAATCAATATCATTGGTGTCTTTTATAAAAGTGATAATTTTCTTACTCATAAAAGGTAACAAAAAAACGGATATTGATGCGACAATAAGAAGTGGCATTATGAAGACGATCATATCAGATCTTTTGTTTAAATAATAAAAAAGAATTATTACAATAAAAATTGAATAGCCTGTGGTTGACTGAGTTGAAAGTAGAGCGAGTAAGAGAACCCAAAACTTTAAATTGAATTTATTTTTGGGATTCGTCATAAATAAATTGATAAAGATTGCCAGACAAAGATAAATAGCATATCCGCCAGGTTCCCAGGCAAACCCACAGTTTCTTGGAATAGGCAAACCATATAATATTGAGGTTGTGGTAGGCTGTATCGAATAAATTATCGCACTAATGCCACCATCGCCAGACACAGATGAAAAATCACTAATACCGGGTATTTTATTTATGTATTGATAAAGAGTATCACCACCTAAAATAGTTTGAATACCCCAAAATGCTAATGCGATAATTGACCAACGGTACATTAAGGATTCATATATTTTGAAAAAATCAAAATTGAATACCTTGATTATAACATAAGTAATAAAGAATAGGAAAAAATAAAACGAAAAAATGGTAGGATGGATTTCTTTATATTTTATTGTTATTGCAATAAAGTATAAAAATACACAAAGTGCAATTATGAAAAATTGCTTGTTAAATTTGATTTTCCATTTTACTGCTAAAATAATACTTAAAATAATTGGAAGTGAATATCCAATAGGGCTGCTTTTAAATTCAACAGCCAGAACAAATGTATTTGCTTGTCCTGCATATATAATCATAACAAGTATATACAAATATTCAAAAAATGTTGCTTTCAGAATATTGAAATTGGATTTTTTTGAATTAATTGGATAGGCACGATCCATAATATAATAGTCTTTCTATGTTTTTCTTGCGAAAGGCTGGACGGGATTTTGAAGGTTTAAAGTTTTGCAGGATTTTAAAACTATTCTTGCTTAATAGAATCATCTATTTTTTAGTTCAGTAACTAATCTTTTATAAAACCAAAACATACAAAGGAAATAAATCAAACCAGAAAGTAATGACGTATATGCTGCCCCTGTTTCTCCAAAAAGAGGTATTAATAAAACGTTCAATATTAGTAAACTTATTCCAACTATAATTGAACTGTTCCTTAATGCCTTCCCCTTTCCGTGTGAACCTAAAAAACGATTAAGAAAATCAGCTAACCCACTTAAAATGACCCCAAAAGATACAATATAGGTAAGTGAGGTTACCTCCGCAAACTTATGTCCATAAAAAAGGCTTATAAAAGGTCCTACAATAATTAAAATGAAAACTAAAGCAGAAAAGCTAATTGAGATTGTAATTAGTATTAATTTCCTGGGAATACTGGTTCTGTCTGCAAAATCTTTATAATGCGTGGTAGCGATGACATTTGGAATAAAACTCAATGGACCGGCAATTGTCATTGCCAGTGCATAATATCCTACACCTTTATTGTTATTGGCAAAGTAACTGATCAGCACTCCAGTTAATTGTGAGAAGCCTATTGAAAAAACACTTCCTATATATACATGAAATCCATAGGTTCTATTGAATAATAGGATTTCACTTATTCTTGTTTTAAGATTTCTGAAAGATGGATTTATTTTGTAAATAATGTATAGAAAAACTATAATTTGGGTAACGAAAAAAGCAGCCCATACCATAACTATTTTATTTCCTGAATAGTTGAAAAAAAACAAGTATATAAGGAGTACCGAAAGAAAAAATGCAAGTTTTGGGTATAATCTCGAATAGGCTAATAATTTGATTTTATTATCGGCTTGAAACAAAACCTCAAAATATTGAACTAATAGAAATACCCAAGAAAATGGAATCAAGTAAATTAGCAGGTTGTGCAACCCCTTTTCATTAATATTTTTGTCAAAAAAAGCGTAACCCAGTAAAAAAAGGGACATTCCTACAAAAAGAACAAGAACTACTAAAAGTTCAACGCCATAGATCTCTTTTGCTTTTTGACTATCTTTATTCAAAACAAGAGCTCTGTTCCCTGCCTGAAAAAGCCCAAAAGAAAATATAACAATTGCAAGATTAAAAACATTGAATAAAAATTTAAAATCCCCATAAGAAGATGGTCCCAAAAACCTGGTGATAATAACACTGGAAATAATAGATAAAGGGATGCTTATGATGTTTACAGTATATAATCCAAACGCTTGTTTAAAAAGTTGATTGTTTCGATACTGAAATAGTAATTGTTTGATCATCCTTTTCCTAATTCTTAAAAATATTTATTTTTGCTTTCAAACTTAAACTGGGTTATATTATCATTTGATTTGTTTTCAATTACATATAATACTTTCTTTCCAAACTCATCTTATAAGTTTCAAGATCACTTCCAACCATTTCTTTTATGATTTCTGCAATTGTATAATTAGGTTTCCATCTCAGTTTTTCTCTCGCTTTTGTAGCATCTCCAATTAAAAGGTCAACTTCTGTAGGACGGAAGTAATTAGAGTCTACGGCTACCACTTCTTTACCTACAGGTAATTGATACTTTTCATTATTGCATGATTTAATAATTCCTTTCTCATCTTTCCCTTTACCATAAAAATCAATTTCAATTCCTGCCTCATGAAATGCCATCTTTGTAAAGTTTCTTACCGTCGTCGTAATCCCTGTGGCAATCACAAAATCCTCCGGTTTATCTTGTTGTAAGATTCTCCACATGGCATTTACATAATCTTTTGCATGTCCCCAATCCCTTTGCGCATTCAGGTTCCCGAGGTATAAAGTATCCTGTAATCCCAGTGCTATGCCTGCTACGGCGCGGGTAATCTTGCGGGTTACAAAGGTTTCTCCGCGCAATGGGCTTTCATGGTTAAAAAGTATTCCATTACATGCAAACATATTATAGGCTTCTCTGTAATTTACTATGATCCAGTAAGCATATAATTTAGCTACACCGTAAGGACTTCTGGGATAAAATGGAGTAGTTTCATTTTGAGGTACTTCCTGAACCAATCCAAATAACTCTGAAGTAGAAGCCTGGTAAATGCGGGTTTTGTTTTCTAATTTTAAAATCCTTATTGCTTCTACTATCCTAAGAGCGCCAATTCCATCCGCATTGGCAGTATATTCAGGATTATCGAAACTAACCTTCACATGGCTCATGGCAGCAAGATTATAAATTTCATCTGGCTGGATTTCCTGGACAATGCGAATCAGGTTAGTGCTATCGGTCATATCTCCATAGTGCAACTTAAAATTAGCATTGTTTTCATGCGGGTCAACATATAAATGATCAATCCGATAAGTATTAATAAGAGACGATCTCCTTTTTAGACCATGCACAAAATATCCTTTTGATAAAAGCAATTCGGCAAGATATGCCCCGTCTTGCCCGGTAATACCGGTTATTAATGCTGTCTTCATTTTTGAACTATAATTTTGGAATGAATTTCAGAAACGGAGGCTTAAAACATGTGTATCATTAATATGGTAAGCATTCATTCCTTTAGTGAGGTTGGCCTTTAATGCAGATTGCGTCCGTTTTTTAGAACCTAAAGTTTGGTTACTATTTTTTATTTTTTAAAGTTAATCTTTTACGATTGTAATGAAAGCTCTGTATTTCCGAACGAGATTTTTCTTCCAATTTCATTCTCTGAATCAATTTTTGCGATCATTGTAAAACCTATTGATGGAAGATTTACTTTTACAGAGGTGTTTTTTATCGTTAATAGATTCCCTTCCATTAAATATTTGGGGCCATCGATTACTTTCATTTCCTCATCAGGATTTATCATTGTTTTTTCTAAATAGATATCCTGGTAATCGTTTGTAAATTCTCTGATAGCTTCTATTTCATTTTCGTGTATTATGGCTGGCTGCCCTTTCCAATATACAAGATTTACGACTCCGTCAACTGTTCTTATTTTGGCAATTTCGGTTTCAGTTATATTTGCAAATATGTATGAATCAAATAATGGCTCATAAATTAATTTGCTTTTCCAGATAGAGTTTACATGTTTACATGTAGCAGGTAAATAATTTTTAATTTTTTTCTTTGAAAATGCTGCTGCTACTTTTTTTTCGCATTTTGGCTTTGTATAAATGATATACCAATTCTTCTGCATAATTTTTATTTTAAAATTTAAAATTTGCAGTAATCCAAAGGATTGATATTAGCAACACTATAAGATAAACATGGCTTCGCCGCCCTCAGTTACATCTTAATGTATTGAGATTTAAAATTTTTCATTGTATTAGGATTTTAATATTTTGTTATTGGTTTCCTGCTATCTATTTTCCGGTCTTTATTTCCATACACATAATCATATCCATACCCATAATTATTTTTGAAAAAGCCTCTCATTTTTACGCCATTAAAAATTATTGCCGGGTTATTAATAGGATTTATATGGCTGTTTTCATCTAATCTTTTTATGAGCATTTTAGGAGTATATTTATGCCTGATTACATATAAAGTGGCATCACACAACTCCGTTAGTATATATCCATCAGTTACCAACACCATTGGCGATGTGTCTATTAAAACTATATCAAAGATATTCTCTAAATAATTAATTAGATCATTTACTTTTCCATTCGATAATAATTCAGAGGGATTTTCGGGAAGAACAGCTCCTGCTGAAATGAAAAATAGATTCTCAAATGCTTCGACATGTTTAATAATTTCTTCAGGATCTTTGGTTCCTTCCAAAAATTCAGTAACTCCTTCCTCCCTGTTTACATTTAGTATTTTATCAATAGTCGGATTGTTCAAATCCATATCCACAAGTATCACTTTTTTACCTGTCAATGAGAGGCTGACAGCTAAATTAGCAGAAATAAAACTTTTCCCTTCTCCTGAAATACTTGAAGTGATTAGGATTTTCTTATGAGAAGAATCTATACCCAAAAAAGATAGAGATATTCTTAATTTTCTAAATTCTTCTGCTATCAAACTCCTTCTTCCTTTTTCGATTACAATGTTATCATTAGATTTGTCAAAAGCCACTTCACCTATTATGGGTATTGAAGTGAGAGATTCAATTTCATTTCTATACAATACTTTTCCGGTAAGATATTCTTTAATAAAAATAACAACTGCGCATAATCCCATAAACAAAACAATTGAAACAAGGTAGATCAGCTTTTTTTTGGGGCTCACAGGATCTGGGGACGATTGAGCATAATCCACTACTCTACTATTCGAAACATCAGAAGAATATGCTATTTCACTTTCCTCTCTCTTTTGAAGTAAAAAGGCGTATAGATTACTTTTTATTTCCTGCGACCTGCTGATATCAAGCAATTGTCGCTCCTTTTGAGGTACTGCCTGGAGCATAGAATTATAGGAGCCATTGGTAGAAGCAATATTTTCACGGGTGGCATTCAGTGATTGTTTCTGGCTGTTAATGTTGCTCAGAATACTTGGTTTTATTTTATTGATCCTTTCTGCTATAGCAGTCAGTTGAGGATTATTCTCTCCAACTGTTTTCTTTAACTGATCATACTCAAGTTCAGAAGTATATAATTTATCTATTAATTGAGATAGCATTGGATCATTGATACCTAATGTGGAAGGAACTATTCCTCCTTTACTATTAGCATTTGATTTTACAAAATTTTCAACTTTATCCAATACCGCAAGTTGGGTACTTACTTCCCCTAATTTTTGATCGTTTGCACTTACATTTTGTAAAAACAATTGTCCCTGTGCACTGATATCAACAGCCCTGTTTCCCGATTTGTATTCCTGTACTTTTTTCTCTATAGAATCAAGTTCGTGTGATACTATTGCCAGTCTTTCATTTACAAAAGCTAAAGTATTTTTTGCCAATGAATTCTTTTCATCATTTGCAGACTGCTGATAAGCACTAATTAATTGATTTAATATATTTTCAGCTCTCAATGGATCTACATCTTTATAACTTAAATCTACTATTGAAGATAATTTACTGGCTGCGTCAGCTTTTAAGTTAAGTAAAAATAGAGGAGCTAAGTCTTTAGGAGTAGATAAGGAAAAAAATAACTGCTTTTTTTTATCAGTAGCCGGTGCTTTAATATAATATTTATTGGGAATAAATTTCAACTTACCAAAAGGAGTAGCTACTATTTCGTTGATAGGGTATTTGTAAATATTGTTTAACACAACCTGCTGATTACTATCAACAACATTAAGGTTAATTTTTTTTATGGTTGATAAAGAATCTGGATAGGGCGCAACGATTGTAACCGGAGATTGAGTATATGCCAATATATTGTGAACATCCCCTTGTTGATAAACAGGAGCATATAATCCTAAAGTTCTTACCACATTTTCCATCAACTTCCTTGATTGAATTATTTCAATTTCGTTTTCAACTATTTTTTTGGATGATATCTGGTCCAGGGATTCTACTAATTTTGATTCTTCATTGCCTTTTTTATCATCTTTTATGATTAGAGTGGCAGTAGCCTGATAAATAGGTGTCGCATACCTAAGATACGTATAAGCTAATGCACCACCAATAATTATTGACAACAGGAACATCGGCCAGTAAGGAAGATATTTAGACACAACTTGCTGCATCAAATTATCTTCTTTTTCCTCTGTGATTCTATGTCTTCTTTGTTGCATGTTTTATAATTATCTTAATAATACCCTGTCTAAAACAATAAAAACTAATGATAAACTGCTCAATACAATAGGTAATGTGTTTGGATTCCTCACCGCTGTCACTGCTTTTTGTTTATTAGGTTCTACATATATTACATCATTGGGTTGTAAGTAGTAATATGGAGAATTAAAAAAATCACTTGAATTCAGATCAATATGCCTGGTAATTTTTTCGCCATTCTCTTCTCTGATCAATAATACATTATCCCGTTTTCCATAAATCGTTAAATCACCGGCAAGGCCGATTGCTTTTAGTAATGAGATTTTCTCATTAGGTACCGTAATAACCGTAGGACGGGCCACTTCCCCAAGTACGGTTACCTCAAAATTCAGGAATCGAATATCTACAATAGGATCTATAAGAAGTTTTTTTGCTAAAATTAAATTGACGATATTTTCTTTTAATTGACTTTTAGTAAACCCTGCAGCTTTTATGGCTCCCAGGATAGGCATATCTATATTACCATCATTACCTACTAAGTAGCCACCCGATTCTGTGTTACTTCCTGTTACGGTAGTTGATCTTCCAATATTGTTACTTTGCAAATTAAAAGGCACAGATGCTTCTGCATTAAGACTACTAACAGTAATACTCAGAATATCGTTAGGCCTGATAGGAGTTTGCTTTTCTGTATTCCCTGAGATAAAAGTTTTGTCTGGAACATTGTTGAAATAAACAATTTTTTTAGTATTTGCACAAGAGGTAAATAAGATCGCTATAAATAAAATACAGCCTGTTGGTAAAAAAAATCTGAACATAATAAAATCTTATTAAGCTGTATAAACAATTATACAGAAAATTTATTGTAATCGGAAGATTTTTTTAGGAAAGGGATCAGAGTAATAGAATTACCTATTTTACGGTCTTTTTACGGGTTGGACAATTAAAACACAAACATAAATGTTTAATCTCTCAAATCCAAATTTTTCAAAAAAAAAATTAAGAGGAATATCACGTAATTCTACTACCTGATTTTCTTTGTTAACATAATTCTTGCTGAACTTTTCAATAATTTCTTGTTCAGCGAAATTACGATTTATTAAGTAGTTCCACTTTAGTTCACCTCATATTCAATAAAAGTGCTTATTATTCGTTTGGATTATAGAAAAGATTCTATGGAGTTTATTTTTCCACGAAACCCTGTCCTATGAAAAGATTTTACTCATTGTATTCTTTATTTTTTCTTTGGGGGTTTCTGTATTCAAATACATCCACAGCACAGTTAACAGCAACCAGTACCGGCTATGAATCCAGATGCGCTGCTACAGGCGCTATTAAAATAATCGCTTCCGGTGGTTCAGGTTCTTACCAATATAAAGTGGATGGCCCGGTTAGTACTAATTTTACTGACCTGGATTCTATAACCGGTTTATCAGCCGGAACATATACAGTAACTGTGAATGATATAAGTAACAATACGACGTTTACACAAGCTGGAATTGTAGTGACAGGTAGTTATAATGATCCGAGGTTTTCCCTGGGACATACAGATGTAAGTTGTGATAATGGCTTTAATGGGAGTATAACTGTTCAAAATTTACAGGATGGTAGAAATCCTTTTACTTTTACAATTGTGGCACCTTCACCGATGGGCGTAGGAACTACAAACAGTACTGGAGTTTTTACCGGCTTAATGGCAGGTGATTATAGAGTAAGATTAACTGACTCTTGTGGTGGAATTCAAACCAGAAATGTTACTATTAATAATTATACCTGGAGTATAAATTCTTATAATTTTACAAAAACAGATTGCGATCATGCTACAGGATATATAAGAATTACGGATAGTAAAGGAAATAATAGCCAGTTTACATCTATCCCTGGATTTACCTATGGCGCTGTCAGATCGCCAGGAGATACGATATGGTCTGCAAATGGCAATTTTAATAATATTGATGTTACAGGAATTAATTCTATTGATCTTTTTGCAAAAGATGGCTGTGGAAATATTAAAAAAGTTACACTATCCAGCTTTTTTAAGCCTTCTGTAGATAATAATGTAACAATTTCAAATAAAACCTGTACTGATTTTAAAGCATCAGTAACTGGTATAACTAATTTTTTCGGGCCTCCTCAATTTTGTTTGTACGACGTAAATAATGTTCAGATCGCTTGCAATTCTACAGGTATTTTCAATAACGTTCCTTATGGCTCTTATTCTATTAAAGCGCATGATGCCTGCACCGATACTACTATTGTGCGTTCCTTTACTGTGAATGCTCCCGTGTTATCCATCGGGAATAATGTAAAGATTAGTAATAAAACCTGCTCTACTTTTTCTGCATCAATTATAGGGCAGCAAAACTTAACCAATCCTACTTACTGCCTTGTTAATTCAATGGGAACTAATATTAGTTGCAATAGTACTGGTAATTTTAATAATATACCCACGGATGCTAGTTACTGCATTACTACTAAAGATGGTTGTGTTGATACTACTATCACAAGATGTTTTACTGTAAGAAAGCCTTTTCCGGTAATTCCTCCGGTAATTATTCCGGCTTACGTCACCTGTACCAACTTTGGACTTGATATTGGTGGCGATAGCCTCACAAATCCTATCTATTGCCTGTTTGATGTTAATAATAACCCGGTAGGAAGTTGTAATAATTCTGGAATATTCGATAGTATTCCTCTGGGAAGCTATTGTGTTACCATTTATGATGCGTGCAGGGATACAACTATTAAAAGATGCTTTACAGTAGGGACTCCTACCATTGTAAATGATATCAATATTAATTTGTCAAATAAAGGCTGCACCACCTTTACCGCTACTGCTACAACAAGCAACCTGACTAATCCTCAATTTTGTCTTTATAAATCTTCTGATTCATCTTTAATTCTATGCAATACCACAGGTGTATTCACCGGACTAAATTATGGCGATTATTATATCAAATCCAGAAATGATTGTCCCGATACAACAATGGTAAATAGCTTTTCTGCAAGCAGAGATTTGCCTTATGTTAATCCTAATGTACAAATCACAAATAAAAGTTGTAATACTTTCACTGCGGAAATTATAGGTCAGAAAAATTTAATTAATCCTACCTACTGTCTTATTAATGCGGTTACAAACGATACAATAGGATGTAGTACCACGCCAAAAGGAAATAATATTCCTTATGGCTCATATATTGTAAGTATTGTTTCAGGTTGCAATGATACATTAAAAGTACCTTTCAGCGTCTCTGCACCTTCTTTTACGTTGAGTGTTACTGCACAAAATTCATGTTTTTATGGTACCTCGAAATTTAATTTTACTATAGCAGGAGTGCTTCCGATAAATATTAAAATATATGATCCGGGAAATACATTGATACGTGAGAATAATTTTAATAGTAATAGTTTTTCAATAGATAGCTTGCCAGGCCTATCTGCCGGGCTTACTTACACAGTAATTGGTACTGGCCCTTGCGGAAATAAAGATACTACTCAGGTAACACCAATCGTTGGATATTTCACTCATACTCCATCTGTAAATCCTAAGTGTCCGGGTTCTGTATGGCCAAATGGTTCGGGAGATATACAAACAATAGTTACAACTAACCTCGGAAGCTTTTCAATAAAAGCCATTAAACAAGATGGAACACAATATTCCCCAGATAACGTTACAGGTACTACTTATACTTTTAATAATCTTGGACCGGCAATTTATTATATAAGGTATAGACCATCTGATGGTTGTCATGAAACAATATATGATACAGTAACTATACCCCCATATCAATTTCCGAGTTTAGAAAATTCGTCAGCATATCAATGCGATAACCAGGGCTTTAGTATTGGGGCAGTTGTTTCGGGTGGAGTACCGCCTTACACTTATGATATATTCGGAAGCACTCCTGCATCGCCAC
>DASSHD010000311.1:0-3057 GCA_035693085.1 Hanamia sp.
TACAAAAAGTCCGCAAATTTAAATTACGGACTTTTTTCAGTCTCTCTAAAAGAACTTTTTTGTGTTGATTAATTATTGATGCCTGGAATGAGTTGTCAGATCACTTTCTTGTTGTCAATAGCTTCCAACTTTGCAACGGCCTTGTTATCATTGATCGTCACAAACGATGTAGTAACAATAGCTGTGTTTTCACTATTTACCTTATTAAAGTTTACCATAACGGTAGAGTCTTTTTTAGGTTTCGTAGTGTCAGGCTTTGGAGTGGTAGTGGTGTCCTGGGCTTGAATTGCAGTAAATGCGAATAAACTCAGGCCAAAAAATAATGCCTTTGATTTGATAGCTTTCATGGTGTTTTGTTTTTTAGGGTTTAAAATAATTCATAGATATATATCCTAAAATGGTGCCAAAGATTTAAAGTGTGGAAAACTGATAGAGAATTACTAATGAAGAAAAGACAAACATCAAATGGGAAAGTGAAGATAATTTATCAGAATCATCATCATTAGCCAGGCGGGGATTTTACCAATTAATATCTTTCATTATTTTGTCAAGGCCTTTAATTTAAATACCCGATTTAATTATCCTGTCGCCATCAAATCGGGCCTAATAATAATTTTATAAAGGCCACCCATCTTTATTTTATAATAAAGACTATCGCCAAAAGGCCCGTCAAACGTGCTATCCGGCATTTCTATCTGATTGATGCAAATGTTGTTTTTCTTGTTTTCTTTATGAACCACAGCAAATAATCCTTCACCCGAAATAATGTTTAACGGGATTATTTTTCTGTCTTTGATTCCATTCATTTGCAATCGGACACTAAATGTATCTATACCTGTATAAGGCATCGTACCGATGTTCCTGTTGTTATTCTTATCTTTTGAAGAAGTGATTTTTGTTTCGGTAATTGTATCCTTCTTAACAATTTTTGCAGGATTATTCTGGTCTCCCGACCAACAGCATCCACCAAATAAAAAGTTCATTTTTCCCATTGAAGTGGTATGAAAGAACAATTGTTCCGTAGCCAACAGAAGTCCGGTATTACAGTAAATCAATAAAAAATCAGGATTTGTATTTTTGCCTCCGCGCCTTATTTACAATAATCTAAAACAGCCTCGAATATTTGCCTGCGTATAGGATTTACATTGTAATAATGTCCGGAAGGTAATAATCCCATATTCTGACGATTAATTAATAAGATAACGGAAATATTTAATGAAGGAACCACAACAATACTTGTTCCGGTAAAACCAGTGTGCCCGAAAGTGCCTGCTGGCGCGTTTTTCATAAATGAATCTTCCTGATCCATCATCCAGCCAAGGCCATTTTTAAAATCATCTTTCGTTAAAAATAAGCGGATGGTCTTTTTAGAAATAAATTGTTTGGAACCTACTCTGCCATCATGCATGAGCATATCAACCAACTTCTGCAAATCATCAACGGTAGAAAACAAACCTGCGTGTCCGCTAACACCATGAAGTGCATACCACGCGTTACCATCATTTACTTCTCCCCGCAAAGTATAATGGCGCCATCCATTCCATTGATTGGGGTCTATTTCTTTAAACACATAACCGAGCGAGGTATCATGCACCATTCTTGTTTCATAAGGATTGCCATGTGAGGTAGCCGCAAATTTTGTAAACCGGCCGGTAGCAAGCGGGTTGTAGGTTGTGTGGTGCATACCAAGAGGGATAAAAATATTTTTTTGGTCAAATTGATCTAACGGCATACCGGAAACTTTCTCTATTATTTCACCCAAAAGAATAAAACCCAAATCACTATATCGCCTTACTTTACCAACAGGAAATGCTAATGGTAATTCGCCGATCAGTTTATAAGCTTCCTGTTTATTAGACGCACGGTAAAAAAGCGGGTACCATGTAATGAGGCCTGCGGTATGAGTTATCAGATTGCGGATGGTAATTTGTTTTTTATCACCCACATTAAATGCAGGAATATATTTGCCAACCGGATCATCCACTTTAATAAGCCCTCTGTCCACCAGCAACATGATAGAAGTAGTAGTGCCCACAACTTTGGTTAGCGAAGCAAGATCAAACATATCATCCGTTGTCATCACTACCGGATGAGCGAGTGGCTTATTATTGTAATCATTTCTCTGAGCATAGCCAAAAGCCTTTCTGCAAAGAACCTTGTTGCCTTTTTTTATTTCAATTACAGCGCCGGGAATCAGGTCCCTGTTTACCTGGCTTTGCAAAATGCTGTCAACGGTTTTGGAAAGTTCCTCGTGCTTTATTTTTTCGCCGGCTTGTTGTGCATAAGAAACAAAAACGGAGAATGAGAAAAAAAATAACAGTGGAATAATTTTGTTTCGAATCATTTTATTGAGTGATTAAAAATACAGTAAAGCCACAAATTTCGATGATTTTTAATTGGTGAAATTTCTTTTTGTTGATTGACAGAAATGTGATTTTTTCAATTGCTATGATTGTATATTGAGATAATCAGGAAAATCATACAAATCACGGGCAGGTTGCGACCTGTGCCTGCCTGAAAAATTTATCCTGATCCCATGAATTTGGATTATTGATTTTATAATTTGAAAATTCTTTCCTATATTTTTATCCCGGATTATGTGTAACATAGCGTTATGTTCCAATCATGTTAGCGGCATACGCTCGTTTTACAAATTTTGTCAATTTAGCTTTCTATACTTTGTTCCAATATAATCAACAAAGTCCGGCTCAAATCCTTGTTGCCGAATGATTGTTTGTATTTGTGCCCGGTGATGTATTGAATGATAATTTAATTGTAATGCAATATCCTTTGGTGTAGCAGCCCAGGTTCCATTGTCAGAACCAATAAACGTGGTTTCAGTTGACAATTCTTCTTCTGTCTTTGTCGCAATATAATTCAGCCAAAGATCCAAACTTTTAGTCCATTCCTGTTCAAGCTTTTCGAAATCATAAACTGGTTCCCACCAACTCATATTTTTTGCGTTCTGATCCTGAACAATTCTTGCCATCCACTTATATTGGCTATTAATCAGATGACTAAACAGCCTTATACTTTCTCCCTTGTCATCAAGTAGTT
>DASSHD010000312.1:0-3504 GCA_035693085.1 Hanamia sp.
TAAAGAGAGGGCAAAAAAAGAAAATAGTTTAATTAAGTCGCATAGTATTGATGAGCATGAAAAGACAAGTAAGAAAGTCAATCTATCTGAAAAGGCTACAAAGAAACGTAGCTAAAAAAGAACATGTAATACCCGGGTGAAGAAAGTGCATTTGCACTTCCTTTTTTGAATAGAAGAATTATAAGTTAAATGGCTAAGATCTTCGGTGAAAGACACTACCATAGAACTTTTTTTGACTTCCAGATTATTATATAAAATGAAAAAGCATGTCCATTAAAAAAAATATTAACAGTAAAACAAAAAAAATAAAATGAATAAGGCTATTTCTGGCACATATTTAGGTAATTATATATAGCACATCTATAAACTACTTAAAAAAGAAATTATGACGCAGAACAAAATGCAAAACGATTCCAAATTAAATGATTTTTTTATTGAGCAGCTTAAGGATATTTATTGGGCTGAAAAAAAATTGGTAAAGACCTTACCTAAATTTGAGAATGCATCAACCACTCAAGAACTGAAAAATGCATTTGCGAAACATCTTGAGCAATCAGAAGAGCATGTGTCAAGGTTGGAAAAGGTTTTTGAATTGATGTGGATTAAAGCCGAAGCGATAGAATCTCCTGCAATGGCAGGTATAATTGAGGAAGGTGTTGATATAATAAACGACACCGAAGAAGGCACGGCTCAAAGAGATGTGGGTCTCATTTTTGCAGGGCAGAAAGCTGAACATTATGAAATTGCAACTTATGGTGGGCTGTGCCGGTTAGCTGAAACATTAGGCTATGTGGACATCAAGAATATTCTTGGTAAAACTCTACAGGAAGTAAAAGATATAGATACTTTATTATCTCAGATTGCAGAAACAAATGTCAATTACAAAGCAAGTCTTGAACCTGCCGAGATTTGGAATACAACAATATATATATAAATGAGATTATTCTTAAATAGTCTCATTTTTTTGATTTCTGGTATGATGATGGAAAGCCCGATAATGGAAATAAAAATGAGGTTTGAAGAATAACGAGGCTTTAAAAGATCACCGGAATTTGGGATGTCTCAAAAAAATAAGAATTCATTTTATCTTTTTTATAGTAAACAAACCAGCACTACAGCAGGCAAATAAATAATTCGAATTCCTATTTTTCTTTTAAACTATTATGGATATAAAAAAATACCATTAATTTTTAGAAGGTATTATCCCCCATTTCTCATTCGGCTTTGGTCCCATTTTCAATATCAATTCCCCTCCTTTTAATAATTCACTCGCAGGGAATATAGAGGAATTCAAAACTTTCCCATTTAATGAAGCGCTTTGTACATAAATATTTTTTCGCGACACATTATTTGCTTCAATGGTGAAAGTGCTGCCCCTTCCAAAACGTTTTCCCAAATCAATGGTTACCTTTTTAAACAAAGGACTGGCGATACCATAAGTTGGATTTATACTACATCCCCCGTCCACCTGGAACAAACCGATTGCTGCCATCAAAAACCATGCACTCATTTGCCCCTGGTCTTCATCACCCAGGTAAGCATTAGATAAACCATATCCAAAATAACGATCCAGAATTGCATGACTCCATTTTTGAGTGAGCCACGGCTTGCCTGCATAATTAAATAAAAAAGCAAATTGCATGGATTGTTGATTACCCTGATCTACCGGGTATTCCCAATATTGCTCTGCCGGTGCATTAAATCGTCCGTTATAGCTTTGTCCGAATCCCCAATTCAATCTTTTTACAAAGCGATCCTTACCAATCCAATTGATTAAAGCCGGAACATTCTGCGGTACAAAATAGGTAAGTTGCCAGGCATTACCTTCCACATATTGTTCGTTAGCTCCCGATTTAAAAGCATCAAAAGGCTCCAGCCATGAACCATCGGATTTTCTCATTTGAGCATATCCTGTCTTTTTATTGATGGCATTTTTCCACCAACTGCCACGATCTGAAAATAAATCATAATCCTTTGTCTTCCCTAAAGTCTTCGCAAACTGAGCGACTACCCAGTTATCGTAGGAATACTCCAGCGTATTGGAAAAACGTCCTTTGTCATAAGGCACATAATGATATTTTAAAAAAGGTTCCAGATCCCTGTTGCCCGCCAGTCCTTTACCAATTTTCCACGCAGGAACTGTTTCCATTTTGCGTACCGCCTGATATGCTTTTTGTACATTATAATTTCTAATTCCCATTTGGTAAGCACCTACTATTACTTCTATTTCATGCTCTGCCACCATCACCGGAATATACTTCATTCCGGCAGGGCCTTTGGCTAAAGCGCCGTTGGCATCATACATTGCCAATTGCGATCTCACCCATCGTGATGACCATTCCGGCGTAACGAGATTCCAAAACTGATTCAAATTCCAGAAGGTATTCCAAAAAGCATCACAACCTAAAGCAAGCGCATCCTTATCTTTTAGCTTTTGAACATTCCCCGTTGCATCCATCCATTCTCCATTCACATCACTGTAAGTATTTCTACCGGACAGGGCACGATACATGTTGGTATAAAACCTCATTTTCTCGCGACTGTCTGAAGTAGAAATTTTAACGCGCTCCAAAAGATCGTTCCATGTATTTACATTGTATTGCCTTACAGCATTAAAATTCCATTCGAAAGGTTGTATGATTTCGTGTTCAAGATTTTCTTCTGCATTTTTTATACTTACATAAGATATACCTGTTCTCACCTGAACAACCGGATCTTTAGTTGTATTAAATTCAATAAATACACTTACATGTTTTGCACCCTTAGCGCTCATTTGTGAAACATTGCTTTTAATACTATCATCAACCCAATAACCAAAATCTTTTATTGGTTGATCAAAATCCATTACAAAATGTATTGTATAATCCTGATCAATGTCTTTGCCCCAAACGTTAGGCGCTTCCTGTTTACTAAATCCTTCAATGCGGTGATCACTCACTTTGGTTACTTCTACATTTTGCACATTATAATTATATTCTGCAGGAGTAGTAAAATCAACTAAAACACGTGAGGTATCTTCTGAAGGAAAAGTATAACGTTGAAAGCTACATCGGGTGGTAGCAGTAAGTTCTGCTGTAATGTTATACTTCGTTAAATGTGCTTTATAATATCCCAACGGCGCTTCTTCCTTTGCCTTATCAATGGGAGAGCGATAACCGGATTCGGGATGCCTCTGATCGCCTACATGAGTAATTAATGGTCCGTTTACCGGTAACATGGAAAGTCCTGACATCGTCCATTCATGAATATGACTAAATCCGCCAACACTCTCGAAAATGGGATCATAACCACCCTGCCATCCGGCATTTTGGTTATCGGGACTGATCTTCACCATGCCGAAAGGCATCCAGGGGCCGGGGGCGATCATCCATCGCGAATGTGCAGTTCCCATCATCGTATTTACATATCCGGCAGGCGTTATCATCTTTTGCGGTGAACGTAGGATCATACCGGAGCGAACAACATGATTATTTATTTTAATTTCATAATGGCTTTCTTTCGATG
>DASSHD010000313.1:0-6325 GCA_035693085.1 Hanamia sp.
CACTGGAAAAAATCGTTCTTTTGACTTGCTTGTTGGAGCAGACGGTTTACATTCCAATGTAAGAAATTTAGTTTTTGGCAGCGAAACACAATTTGAAAAATATTACGGATACTACACTTCATCTTTTACTTTAGAAAATTATCCATCCGAAGGCAGGGTATTTTCGATGTTCAATGTGCCGGGTAAACAGGCTGCAGTTTATTCATATAGTACCAGCAGGACCGCCGCATTTTTTGTTTTTACTTCACCCGAAAAACTAAAATATGATCACCATGACGTTGAAAAACAAAAGCAAATTTTGAAGGATGAATTTATTAGCATTGGCTGGAAATGTCCGGGCATACTTGCTAAAATTGACTCATCATCAGATTTTTATTTTGATTCGATTAGTCAGATTAAAATGGACAATTGGTCTAAGGGCAGAATAACTTTAGTCGGCGATGCCTGTGATTGTCCATCATTATTATCAGGAAAAGGCTCAACGCTCGCCATGGTTGGAGCATATATTCTTGCGGGAGAATTAAAATTAGCAAATGGCAATTACAAAACTGCCTTTGAACAATATGAAGCCATATTCAAACCATTTATAAGCAAAAAACAGAAATCAGCACAAGGGTTTGCAAAATCATTTATTCCTAAAAGTACTTTTGGGATATGGGTAAGAAATCAGGCGTTAAAATTAATGTCGTTGCCTTTCATTTCTAAATTATATTTGAATCAATTTAATGATAAAGAAATTAGGTTGAAAGAATATTGAAAAGGCGTGGTTAGAAGAATGCCGGCGTGCTACTAAAAAGCCTAACGGTGAAACGGAAATTATTTTTTTGCTTTTTACAGATTCAAATTTTATAACAACCAAAAACAAAATTTATTATGAAAAAAATTATCTGTTTCTTTACTTTTGTGGTAATTTTCATATCTACATTTGTTACTGCAATGAATAATCATTCTGAGACAGCCGTTGAGAAAAAAACAACAGTACACCGATACCTAAGGGTATCTTTTGCACACTGGGATATTAATCTCTATACCCCTGATGCTGAAAAAATGTTTCGTCAGATTGAGACGGATGGTGTTGCCGTGTTTAAGGCGCAACCTGGATTCATTCGCTACCGGTTAGTGCGTACAGATAGTACTACTACCATAGCAGTAGCAGAATGGGAATCGGAACAGCTTGGCAAGGCGGGTGCAGAAAATTATCGGGCATGGATGCGAAGCGTTGGAATTATGAATCACATTAAACTTGAAACGCACACGGGCGATATTGTTGCCGCATCCTGAAGTTTTTACCACTGTCAATCTACTTATTCTCAGCAGGGCCTGGTGTCGTTGGTTCTGTGCCAAAGTATAAGTGAGTTATGTCATCAATTTATGTGTTTGCTGTCCCTCGGGTTTATCATTAACAAATATTTTAAATAAAAAAACAGCTTACGGGAACCCCGAGCTAAAATAGTTTGCACGAATTCGATGCTTTCAATCGTTGGCCTGGACGAATTATTAATTCAACAGGTATTAATTCAAAACATTTCTTTATCTTAAATCAATATTCAAGAACCAGTTGTCAATTCTTCAAAATGAAAAACGAAAATAAACCATCCTGTTGTGCGGCATCGAGAGAGCCTTCTGCAAAAACAGATACGGATGTTATGGTTGAAAAAAAATCATCTGCTGCTTTTACTGATAACATGATAAAATTAACAGGAGGAACATTTTTAATGGGAACGAATGATGAAGAAGGCTTCCCCGATGATGGCGAAGGGCCGATAAGGGAAATAACGTTAGATCCTTTTTACATAGATCCTACAACAGTTACAAATTTTCAGTTTGCTGAATTTATAAATGCCACCGGTTACAAAACCGATGCAGAACGCTTTGGATGGTCTTTTGTTTTTTACGGATTGCTCGCAGAAGAGGATCAAAAAGCAGATTACAAAGTGGCCGCTCCAACGCCCTGGTGGTGTGCTGTTCCGGGTGCGCAATGGAATCATCCCGAAGGAAAAGATTCCCGCATTAATGAGAGAATGAGCCATCCTGTAGTGCATGTTTCCTGGGATGATGCGCAGGCATATTGTCATTGGACAGGCAAGAGATTACCCACAGAAGCCGAATGGGAATATGCAGCAAGAGGCGGCCTTGCTCAAAAAAAATTCCCCTGGGGCGATGAATTAACTCCCGGTGGTGAATATCGTTGCAATATATGGCAGGGGAATTTTCCCGATTACAACAGCCTGGAAGACGGTTACCTGGGAACCGCACCCGCAAAGAGTTTTAAGCCCAATGATTTTGGATTATACAACATGTCAGGGAATGTTTGGGAATGGTGTAATGATTGGTTCAGCAGAGATTTTCACAAATCCGGGCCACGAAAAAATCCTACAGGACCAAACGGAGGTGAAGCAAAAGTTATTCGTGGCGGATCTTTTTTATGCCAGCGTTCTTATTGTAACCGTTATCGTGTAGCCGCAAGATCTTCCAATACGAAGGATAGCTCTACTTCGAATATGGGATTTCGTTGTGCTTTAAATTCAATTGACAATTGAAAGTTAATAATTGAGAATGAATTGACTTTTAACCGGAATAAAAAATGGAATAATGAAACAAACTGTCTTTCTTTTATTGAATTTCATGCTGATATTTTTTTACAACTCTTTACAGGTAAAATCACAATCAACCCAAAGCAATACCTATTGCAACCCGATAAATATTGATTACACCTACATGATCTATAATGCCAATAAAGGTATTTCTTATCGTTCCGGAGCCGACCCGGCGATTGTGAAATTCAGGAATGAATATTATTTATTTGTTACGCGGTCCCTGGGTTATTGGCATTCCACTGATTTAAAAAACTGGGATTTTATCACTCCTGAAAAATGGTATTTCCAGGGTTCGAATGCGCCCGCGGCAAGTAATTACAAAGATTCTGTATTGTATGTTACAGGCGATCCTTCAGGCTCTATGAGTGTTTTATATACTGACGATCCTAAAAAAGGAAACTGGAAAGCCGTGCCTTCTATTTTAACTAACCTGCAGGATCCGGATTTATTTATTGATGATAACGGGAAGGCATATATGTTTTGGGGCTCTTCTAATAAATTTCCAATAAGAGGAATTGAACTTGATAAAGAAAAGAATTTTAAACCCTCTGATAAAGTGGATACTTTGTTTAACCTTGATGAAGCCAAACATGGTTGGGAACGCTTTGGAGAAAATAATTCAAGCACTACTTTGGGTGGCTATATCGAAGGCGCCTGGCTTACGAAACACAACGATAAATATTATATGCAGTACGCCGCGCCGGGTACAGAATTTAATGTTTACGCTGATGGCGTGTATATCGGGGACAACCCTTTAGGGACATATCGTTATGCGCCTAATAATCCAATTTCATTTAAACCCGGAGGATTCATAAATGGCGCCGGGCATGGAAGTACGGTAGAAGGTCCGCAGGAACAATACTGGCATTTTACCTCTATGGCGGTGAATGTGAACATAAACTGGGAAAGACGTATCGGTATGTTTCCTACTTTTTTTGATAAAGACGGTTTGATGTATTGCGATACCTATTTTGGTGATTATCCTCATTTTGCACCGGCTATTGCCGGAAAGGAAGGAGCATTCCGCGGATGGATGTTGCTGTCTTACAAAAAGCCGGTAAAGGCTTCCTCTTCTGTTGAAAATTATAAGCCTGAAAATATAACTGATGAAAACGTAAAATCATTTTGGGTAGCTGAAAAAAATGATGATAAGCAATGGTTGGAAATTGACCTGCTTCAACCGGGGAAAGTTTTTGCTATACAGGTAAATTATAATGATTATCATTCTAACCTCTATGGCAAAATTCCCGGAATTCACCAACGATATATTATTGAAGGTTCAATTGATGGCAAAGCCTGGCAAACATTAGTTGACAGAAGTGATAACTTTCAAGATGTTCCCAACGATTATGTAGAGTTGGCAAATCCTGCGACAGTGCGCTATGTTCGTTATAAAAATATTCACGTACCCACACCTTATCTTTCTATTTCTGCACTGCGCATTTTTGGAATAGGCGAAGGAAAAAACCCATCCACAGTCAAAAATTTTTCAGTGGTCAGGAAAGAAGACCGGCGTGATGCCAGTATTCATTGGGACAAACAACAAAATTGCCAGGGATATAATGTTCTTTGGGGCATAGCGCCGGATAAGCTTTACAGCTCCTGGATGGTTTATGATACAGATTCTTTGACGATGAGAAATTTGAATGCTGATCAAAAATATTATTTTTCTATTGAGGCATTTAATGAAAATGGAGTATCCGGGAGAAGGCCTGTTGTAGAAATAAAATGATCTCTTCTTTTTGAGATATCAGGCTGGGCTTTAGCCAATAAAATAAGAATGTTGAATAAATGTTGCTTAACTGTTTGCCTAATTTTCCTCATATTTTTTTGCAAAAACATACATATTGAAATCCGGATTCGATAAGGATTCTTTTATTTCACTTTCCAAATTCTCTTTATCAATCCCTTTCATTTTTTGATTTTGAATGATAGACCATATTTTTTCTGTGATCAGGTTGATCTTTTGCTCCGGCTTATCATCAAAATTCCATTCATTTATTTTTTTATACAATTCAGAAACTCCTTCTTTGGCAGAAGCAATCGTTTTTAATATCGGAATTTGTTTTGAAGTTTTATTAGAAACCGGCGTGGTCATTTGTTTCAAAGCATTATAAAGATTTTCCGCTCCCGGCCTGTCATATTTATTGATCACAAAAATATCTGCTACTTCCATCAGCCCTGCTTTCATTGTTTGAATAATATCGCCGCTTTCAGGGACAAGCATCACAACAGTAATATCTGCAAGCGCTGCAATGTCCACTTCACTTTGGCCTACACCCACCGTTTCGATAATTACAAAATCGAATCCCGAGCTTTTCATTACATCTGATATCTCAATAATTTTTGGATGTAATCCGCCCAAAGAACCTTTACTCGCGAGCGAACGGATAAATACACCGGGATGATTATACCATTCGCTCATTCTGATTCTGTCGCCGAGCAAAGCGCCTTTATTGAAAGGCGAAGAAGGATCTATACAAAGTACACCTACCTTCTTTTCATCTTTTATCATTTCACCTATTAAGGCATCCACTAAAGAACTTTTCCCAGCGCCGGGAGCGCCTGTGATACCAATAATTTTCGCAGAAGAAGATTTTAAGTTTAATAATAAATCTTCATATCCTTCTGCGTCGTTTTCTATAAGGGAAATAGAACGTGCAAGAGTTTTGAAATCCTTTATTGAAAATGAGGGCCTGATAGTCACATTGAAATATTTGTTTCAAAATTAGAAGAATTATTATAGAGTTTGATCTAATTAGAAATGAAGCCGGGTTTCTAATAAAGCGGGTTTTAATATTCGTGCAATAAATCTTGTTTTTAATCAACGCATCATTGCTTTTTTAGGAAATTTTTTTATCTGTAATTTGCATTAAAGAATCTCAATAATCTTAATTTTAAATTTCAACTTTTGTAAATGCAAAGGCGCTATTTACAGTAAACAGGCAATTATTGAGGATTCTCATTTAATATAAACATGACCAATTTTATTCCCATATTCCCTTTATCAATTGTTGTGTATCCGCACGAAGATCTGAACCTCCATATCTTTGAACCAAAATATAAACAATTGATTAAAGAATGCTTTGATCAAAAGAAGCCTTTTGGTATCCCGGTTGTCATTAATGATAAACTAAATGAGATGGGAACACTTTTGGAAATTACGGAGATTTCTAAAATTTATGAGAATGGTGAAATGGATATTAAAACAAAAGGAATAAAGGTTTTCAGAATCCTGGAAATTATAAAAGAAATACCTGAAAAACTATTTAGCGGCGCCATTGTAAATTACCCGCATAATCATGAACATGGAAAAAGAATTTTGATGGATAAAGTAATCGCGGCTACCAAACAACTTCATAAAATGCTCAAAGTAAAAACGTCTTTACATAAAAGCGAGGAAGAATTATGGAGTTATGATCTTGCTCATAGTGTTGGGCTTACATTGGAAGAAGAATACGAATTACTTACTTTTATGAATGAACTTCATCGGCAGGAATATTTAAAGAGGCACCTGGCAAAAACGCTTCCTGTGGTTGCAGAAATGGAATCATTGAAAGAGAAAATAAAATTGAATGGGCATTTTAAAAATATTTCAGGATTTAAACTTTCCTGAATTATTCTCTCACGATAGTTATCGGAAATCATCAAATAAATCATTTTGAATACCACCACACTTTGCTTTGATTTTGGAAATACGCGCCTTAAATGTGGCGTTTTTATTTCAG
>DASSHD010000314.1:0-4363 GCA_035693085.1 Hanamia sp.
ACATTTCATAGTAAAGCGGATTTCCCTCCGGTAAATAACCGATTTGTTTTTTTGCTTCCAGCGGATCAACACTTACATTGGTACCGTTTACAATTGCTTCACCCGAATCGGGTACCAGGTAGCCCGTAACAATTTTCATTGTAGTGGATTTGCCTGCACCATTAGGACCTAAGAAGCCAACAATTTCATTATTACCTGCTGAAAATGAAATATCATCCAGAGCCTTTTGTTTACCATAAATTTTAGTGAGGTTGGAAACACTGATTGACATAGCAGGCAAATGTAAAACAAAATTACCCTGATAGAAAAGTAAAATTGATCTATTGAATTTTAGCGACTTTGTTTTGCAACAACACAAAAACATGATCTGTTTTTAAAGGTTTTATTTTTGCCAACCCTGTAAAAGCACTGAAAGCCGGTAGCACGGCGTATTTTTTACTAAAATAAAAACATGGAAGCATCAATGATTGATTTCCTGATCCATTCATTTTTATTCCGGGATGAATGTGTCCGGAGAAAGTAAACAATTCTTCATCCTCACATACAGTAGTAATATCATGTGTAAAACAAAAATTGCCGATGGATACTTTGTTTTCAAAGACTTTAATATTGGCTTGTTTATAAAAATTTGGGAGTAAAATATCATGATTGCCTCTTACCAGGTAAAACTTCACGTGTGGTATATCGTTTCTCCATTTTAGAAAAAAATCGATTTCTTTATTTTCTGAACTATGAAACATATCGCCGGCAATGAGTACAATTTTTGGTTTTAAAAATTGTATCTGTGAAAATAACTTTTGGAGGTCTTCTTTATAAATATTTTGTGGAATACCAATTCCCGATTTTCGGAAATGCCCCGATTTCCCAAAATGCAAATCAGATACAATCAAAATACTTTCTTCTTCCCAAAAAATACATCTTTCGGGTGATAGCCAAAGAGTCTGTTCTTGAAATAGAAAACGAAGTGGAGCGGACAACTTTTTTGCAGGCAAGGTAAAATAAATCTGTAAAAAGATTAAGCAGGCATCTGTTTTTTTGGTAACAGCAAACCAACAAATATTGAAGAATCTCATTTTATTTCTCCAACTGTATCTGCATTTTTCTCACTCTATCCTCCAACTTCTCTGAAGAAAGATCTTCTCTCATACTATCTACTTTTATCGGGAAACAAAATGGGGTTAATCGTTTTGGAAAAGTGATAATAATTTTTCCTTTCTGAACTCTTTCCAACATTTCGCGGAGACGTTGTTCTTCCATTTGTTGTTCCATTACTTCGTTGTAAGCCTGCCGCAATAAGAGATTGTTGGGTTCATATTCTGAAAATACATTAAACAATAATGATGCAGAAGATTGCAGGTGCCGGGCTTTTTTTTGTTCACCAGGAAATCCCTGGAATATCAATCCGCCAATAACGGCAATATCACGGAATTTTCTTTTGGCCATTTCTACACTGTTCAGGCTTCGCTGAATATCTTCAAATAAATTTTCAGGAGAGAAAAGCATATAAGCATTACTGTCATCTAAAGGTATGGGCTGATCGCTTAGTAATTCAAAACCATAATCATTCATAGCGAATGAAAAAGTAATCGGTGTGATTAGGCTAATTCGATATGCAAGAATCGCCGCCATAGCTTCATGCACCAACCTTCCTTCAAACGGAAAAACAAAAAGATGAAAACCGTCTTTGGTTTCAATGTGTTCAATTAATAATTCATTACGCCTGGGAATGTGAGAAAGATATTGCTGCAACTCAAAGAGAGGTCTTAAAATCTTCAATTCTTCCTCACTCTGAATTCTTAATTTTTCATTCTTAATTATCCCCGCCGCTTCATCAAATTTTTTCCTCAACATAAAACCTAAATTCGCTGAAAGCGGCATCCTGCCCCCCTGCCAACTTGGTATCCGTGATTTCTTTGCATTTGATTTTCTTACGAGGCATGTCATATCTTTTATCATCACGAATTCAAGTGTTCGTCCCGCAAGCGTAAAAACATCACCTGGCTGCATTCCCGCAATAAACCATTCTTCAATTACGCCTACATAGCCGCCACTGATAAATTTTACTTTCATCATCGGGTCGCTTACAATGGTCCCGATATGCATGCGGTGGCGCATGGCGATTCTTCGGTTGTTTATTTTATAAAGGCCATCAATAATTTCTATTTTTTTATAATCATCATATTGCTGTAATGCGACGCCACCGGCGGTTACAAAATGGATAATTTGTTGCCATTCTTCTTTTGATATTTCTTTATAGCAAAAAGTAGATTGGATTTCTTTGAAAATAATATCCAGGTAAAAACCATCAGAAATGGCAAGCGTACTTAAGTATTGAATGAGCACATCGAAACATAACACACGGGGTTCGCGGCTTTCTATCAATTTTATTTCATTAGCTTCTTTTAACGCCGCCGCTTCTATTAATTCCAGGGAATGCGTGGGCAAAAAATAAATTTTACTTACTTCTCCGGGTCTGTGCCCGCTCCTTCCTGCTCTTTGTAAAAATCGTGCGACTCCTTTTGGTGAGCCAACTTGTATCACGGTTTCTACAGGACGGAAGTCAACTCCCAGATCAAGACTCGCCGTACAAACAACAGCTTTTAAATTTCCGGAATGCAGATTCTCTTCAACCCAAAATCTTAATTCCTGCTCAATGCTTCCATGATGTAATGCAATAACGCCCGCCAGATCAGGGCATGCCTGAAGTAAAGCATGATACCACATTTCACTCATGCCTCGTGTGTTGATGAAGATAAGGGTGGTCTTGCTTTTCAAAATAATGGGAATCACTTTATCAATCAATTTAATTCCCAAATGCCCTGCCCACGGGTAGTTTTCTATTTCATCCGGGAAGATAGATTCAATATCAATTGGTTTATTAATATTCGCTGTTACTGTTTTGAAATCTTTTTTTGCCACTCCAATTTGAGAAAGTGACGAGAGCAATACTTCCTGTGCCTGTGGCAAGTTTCCTATCGTTGCACTAATGCCCCAAACATTTAAAGTAAAATCAAAATTTGAATTATTTGCCTGCCTCCCGGTAGGCAAGGTTGGTTTACTATCTTCTATCCTTTGGCCAATGATCCTTGACAACGCAAGTTCTACCTGTACACCGCGCTTGCTTCCCAACAATTCATGCCATTCATCTACAGCGATTATCTTAAGTGATTTAAAAATATCAGGATAATTTTTTTGAGCTAATAAAAGATGCAGGCTTTCAGGAGTGATGATGAGAACTTCAGGAACTTGTCTTTTTTGTTTTGTTCTTTCGCCGACGCTTGTATCTCCATTTCGGATACCGACTTTCCATTCCATTCCGAGTTCAAAAATTACTTCTTCCATCGCTCTTCCAATATCCTTTGCCAATGCGCGTAATGGAGTGATCCATAAAAGTTGTAATCCGTTTTTATTTTTTGTTTTGTAATTATCAGGATGCTCATTTATAAAGGAAATAACCGATCCAAGAAAAACAGAAAAAGTTTTTCCACAACCAGTTGGCGCGTTTACCAATCCCGATTTTTTGTTGATAATATGATGCCATGTTTCTTCCTGGAAAGCGAAAGGAATAAAGTCTTTCTTTGTAAGCCAGGCACTAATTATTTGAAAACCTTTTGTGTTTTTTAGTTTCACTTTCATCTAAAATATTAAAAATCATGACAAAAAATTTTCAGAAAAAATAGTTACCGGCGATGATAGATTAAGGGAAGACATTATACAGTTTGACAAAAAATTCCTTGATTTATCGAAAGAATTAAATGAGAAAACTATCAAAAAATGCAGAATATTAATTAAGCATAGACAGTAGTTTCTTTTCATTCAACACTTTTACATAACCCGCTTCCGCTTCTATCAGTTTTTCATTTTTAAAATCACTGAGAGTTCTTATCAGCGATTCGGTAGTAGTACCTGCTATATGCGCCAGGTCTTCTCTTGACAAGTGAATAATGAAATCGGGGTGATCTTCATTTTTGTACTTTTTTGATAAAGTGATTATTGCATCTGCTACCCTTTTGCGAAGTGAATTATAAGCAATACTTATCAACTGATCTTCCTTTTCTGTTACATTGTGGGCAAGCAGTTTTATAAATTTATGTGCCACTTCTTTATTATTGTTGATGAGTATTTCAAAATCCTCTCTGCCAATAATGCTTACTTCGCTTTCTTCTAATGTTTCAGCACTTTCCTTGTAAGTGGTATTTTCCAAAAGCGCATTATAGCCAAAAAAATCTCCTGCATTATACAAGCTGGTGGTCAGCTCTTTTCCCAATTCATTGATTTTATAGGTTCTTATTTTTCCAGAACTCAGATAATATAAACTATGGGGATGATTGCCTTCTGCATAAACCCGTTGCTTTTTTTTGTA
>DASSHD010000315.1:0-5766 GCA_035693085.1 Hanamia sp.
TTACTGAAATTATTAAGAGAAATATTTTTAGAGGCTCTTTTAAAATTGAGAGGGCTTGGCTCAAATGAAAAAATTCTACCCGAAGAAGAAACCCTTTTTGCAAGATGAAGAGTTACAGCTCCAATGTTGGCGCCAATATCAATCACGTTCATTCCTTCATTAACACTGTTGAACAATATTTTTTGCCCATCATCTAAGGAATAATAATTTGAATGTCCGTTAGTTTCGCTCATATCAAGCAGAAAATTGATGCCGTCAATATTGCAATGCCTAAACGTGCCGTCAGGATATAAATAATTGGGCGGAATCAATTTTTCAACCAAAGAATTCAGTTTACCATTTCTGGTAAAATTGGCCAATATTTTATCGGAACCGGAAAGAATAAAAAATTTCCGTAAAAAATTAAAAACTTTCGTTTTTGGAGATAAGTATAGATGGTAAGGTTGAGTATTCATGCGTCTTTAGGGAAATCAGATTCTTAATTCTAACGCTTTTATTAATTAAAAATTGCACCAAAAGCAATTTTACATACTCAAAATAGCCTTAATAAAAAGAATCTCTTTTATTTTATTTCTTTCCTCATCAAAACCAAATAAAATCAAGCCCAAGAAAAACAAGAAACATATATGGCTTTATAATTATAAATTGAATATTCTATTAGATTTATAGGAGAAACTGCAAAATAATTTTGGAGGTATAAAATTAATAATGAATTTTTATTGGATACATACAAATAAGACAAATCTAAAAATATGATTATCGCTAGTCAATAAAGATGAGAAATTCGTCTCAAAAGCTTTTTTATTAAATCAAAATACCGAATATTTGTTCTTTTACTGTTCTTTTGAGATGTTTCTTTAATCACCTTAATCCATTTTTAAGTAACATGTTTCCCCCTTGGTTTGCTATTTTTTCCCGTGAACCAGCCACTGATATATGTATTGCCACAAAGTAGGATGATGCCATATTTTGCTTTCGGAAGTTCCTTTTTTATAAATAATCTTATTTTCAAAAATATCTGGTAATCCTTTTTTGAGGCAAATAATTCCTTCGGCTAATTGTAAAAAAGGATAAGTAGAAAAATTATCTTTCTTGGTTATTTTAATGGTTTGTTGGCAGATAATTTTTCCTGTATCTATTCCGGAATCAACGAGATGCACCGTAACTCCACAATTGGCCATATCATTATTTACAACCGCCCAGTAGGCACCGTGCACATTACGATATTTGGGAGTAATGCCTGCATGTATATTTATAAATTTTACAGGAACCGAGTTTAAAATTTCTTTAGAAATAATTCTGGTGCCGTTTACAATTACTAATTCCGGATTTATTTGCTGTAATAAAGAAATGCATTCAGGATCATTTACCGATTTTAAGTTAATAACTTTTTCTGAAGGAAGCGGAGAATCATTCAATCCATAAAAATTCAAAATTGCTTTCTTTCTCTTTGAAGAAACCAGGCTTAGGTACTTTGCGATTGACATTTGAAACAAAATCTGTCCGGCTACTTTCCCAATACCCAACCTTTTAATCCTTTTTTTTAAAAACTCTTTTTTGGGTACGGGCTTTTCGAGGACAACCGCTTCGATATTATAATCACTTTTTAAAGAATTATAAAGGATGTTGGTTGAAATTCCCTTTCCGGCTAATAGTATCAATCTTTTCTTATTCAAGTGGAATAATTGAGTATTTTGGGGGGCTTAATTTATTTATTGTGTGGAATTAAAAAACTTAAAGGTTTCTTTCAAAAGGCTAAAGATTCAAGGTTTTTATAATATGGATTTAATGCAAAAAATATTTCTTTATATTTCTTTAAACTTCTGGCAAATATAATTACTGAATTCTGTAATTTAATTCAAACCGCTTAATATCCGTGATTCATTTTTATCTTCTGACCTATATCTGAAAATTAACGAAAATGTCCAGGGTTCACTTTTAGAATATTTTTTATTTTTTTCATTATTAAGTAACATTTTATCATAAAAGCAGAATGAATTAAATTTGCATCCTCTAAAAAATAAAACATGAAAATTGCAGTGGTAGGCGCTACCGGGCTTGTGGGCAGCAAAATGTTGCAGGTGCTCGAAGAAAGAAAATTCCCGGTTACAGAATTGATTCCTGTAGCATCAGAAAAATCTATAGGAAAAGAAGTAACTTTTAAAAATAAGAAATACAAAGTGGTTTCTGCAGACGATGCAATTGCAGCCAAACCTGATATCGCATTATTTTCTGCAGGAGGTGGCACTTCACTTTTGCTCGCACCAAAGTTTGCTGCAGCTGGTATTACCGTTATTGATAATTCTTCGGCATGGCGAATGGATCCTTCAAAAAAATTAGTGGTTCCTGAAGTAAATGCCAATGTGTTGACAAAAGAAGATAAAATTATTGCCAATCCAAATTGCTCTACCATTCAAATGGTGTTGGTTTTAAATCCGCTTCATAAAAAATATGCTATAAAAAGAGTTGTGGTTTCTACTTACCAGAGTGTAACCGGAACTGGCGTGAAAGCGGTGCAGCAAATGGAGAATGAAAGGAATAATGTAAAAGGCGAAATGGCTTACAAATATCCGATTGATAAAAATGCACTTCCTCACATTGATGTTTTTCTGGAAAACGGCTACACCAAAGAAGAGATGAAAATGGTGAATGAAACCAGAAAAATTATTGGTGATGATTCCATTCAGTTAACAGCTACTTGCGTGCGTATTCCGGTTGTAGGCGGGCATAGCGAGAGTGTGAATGTTGAATTTGAAAATGATTTTGACCTTGCTGAAGTAAGAAAAATCTTATCGGCTTCACCCGGAGTAGTTGTTCAGGACGATGTGGATAATTTCGTATATCCTATGCCGTTGACTGCACATGAAAAAGATGAAACTTTTGTAGGAAGAATCCGCAGGGATGAATCACAGTCAAAAACCCTGAACTTTTGGGTAGTGAGCGACAACCTCAGAAAAGGAGCTGCTACCAATGCGGTTCAGATTGCAGAATTTTTAATAAAAAATAATATGATTGGCGAATCAGTTCACGCTTCTTTATCTTCAGTGGAAGTTTAGTATTTTAGGATGGGGGTCCGTGGTTTATTTTTGAGCAAAACACTGGAATAACTAAATTATTGTTTTATAGATTTAATCTATTCTATCAGTTTTTTATTAGTTCTGAAACAGGTTCCTTTAAAAAGCGCTATTACGTGATCGTTTTGGTTGGTAATTGAAATTTGATAAAGTCCGGTAGATTTTCCATTATGTATTTCCTTTGCTTCTGCAATAAGCACATCGTCAACATGTGCTGGTTTTATGAAATTGATTGAAGTATCTAATGCGAGTGATAAAATATTACGGTTGTTACAGGCGAATGCAAATGCGCTGTCAGCAAGGGAAAATGTAACGCCACCATGTACTATTCCAAATCCATTCAACATTTCATTCCTGATTTTCATTTTTATTTTACTGTATCCTTCTTTGATTTCCAACACTTCGATTCCCAGCCATTTGCTGAAAAGATCTTTTTCCAAAAGATGGTTCACCACATTCCTTGCAAACTGATTTTTATCCATTTTTATAAATTGATTTGAATGGCCTACAAGTTACTACTAATCTGTAATGTGAAATTGAAAGAGAGTTTTTCCCGAAATAATAAAAAAGGTTTTTGTGTAATAACGAACCTATTGTTGTAGTAAAACAACTTTTAGTGAAGATTTTTATTTATTTTTTAGCTGAAGGCTAATAGCTGTTAGTTCACAACTCATTTAAATAAGTGGAATGTAATGAAGCTCATGATATACGCAAGCCCTGTCATGTAAACGAGCATGATGATTGGCCACTTCCAGGTTTTTGTTTCGCGTTTCACAACTGCTAAAGTGCTCATACATTGCATGGCCAGTGCATAAAAAACCAGGAGTGATAAACCCGCTGCAAGGGTATAAACTTTTTCACCGTTTGGCCACCTGGCAGCGTTCATTTTTTGGCGAAGTGTTTCGCTGTTCTCATCAGCATTGTCGCCCACGCTATAAAGAGTGGCCATGGTACCGACAAATACTTCACGCGCAGCAAACGAAGTTATAAGTGCAATTCCTATTTTCCAGTCGTAACCTAAAGGATGAATCACTGGCTCAATCGCTTTTCCCAACATACCGGCATAAGAATTTTCGAGATGATCAGTAGCTTCTAATTTATGCAATTCATTCGCCTGCGAAGGATTTTGCTCAACGAGTGTGGCATATTTTGCAGTTACATTTTTCATTTTTTGTGGCGGACCATAAGTGCTCAACACCCAGAGTAATAAACTGATAACCATGATTACTTTTCCTGCCTCTACTACAAATATTTTAGCTCTTTCAACCATGGTAGTAAAAATATTTTTCCATCTTGGACCGCGATAAGCAGGAAGCTCAAGGATGAAAAAACTTTTTTCTTTACTTCTGATAAACCATTTCATAACATAAGCTGCAAGCAGCGCCATGAAGGTTCCCAGGAAATACATGAGCATCATCACCAATCCCTGTAGGCTTACAAAACCGAAATATATTTTATGAGGAATTACCAATGCAATCAATACTGTGTAAACAGGAAGCCTTGCGCTGCAGCTCATGAGTGGCGTACACATAATGGTAAGCAGTCTTTCTTTTTTATTTTCTATGCTTCTTGCGCTCATTATTGCCGGTACAGCACAAGCAAGCCCGCTCACCATAGGCATTACGCTCTTTCCGTTAAGGCCGGCTTTGCGCATAATCTTATCCGTCAAAAAACTAATGCGCGCCATATAACCGGTATCTTCCAGTAAAGTAATCAGCCCGAATAAGATCATAATTTGTGGAACAAAAACAATAATTCCACTAAGCCCCGCAACAATGCCGTTTATAAAAAGATCGGAAAACCATCCCGTGGGAAGTATATTTCCAAGCCATTTTCCTGCTTCGGCAAACGTCCATTCAATCCCATTCATTGGGAATTGGGCAATCACAAAAACACTCTGAAACAATAAAAAAAGCACAGCAAGCAGAATCAGGTAACCCCATGTACGGTGCAATAAAATATCATCCAGTTTTTGAGTGAACAAAGCTTTTTGTAACGGATCAGTCTCAACCACCGTTTGCTTCATTATGGTTTTTATTTTTCCATATCGCTGTAGGATTTCTTCAGCCTGTGTTTTTGCAGAATTGAATTTTGTTTCTACCTCTATATTTTCTATCGCATCCTGGTGTTCATCACTAAGGGTAAAGCTTTCGTGATTGATGAGATAATGTACCGCTCTATAATTGCTGACTTCCGGGAAAATATGTTGCACTTTTCCTATGGCTTCTGATGCCATGGGTTCCATATTGATAAATTCCCGCTCCGGAACCAGATGAATACTTTCTGCTGTTTGGGTAATCGCTCTTTTTAATTGAGAGATTCCTTTATTTTTTCTTGGGTTTACGGGTACTACCAAAACACCCAATTCTCTTTCAAGCCCTGCCACATCCACCTGGATATTATTTTTCTTTGCTATATCCATCATGGTAAGCGCGATAACAACGGGTCTTTTCAGATCAATGATCTGGGAGCAAAAAAGAAGATTTCGTTTTAGATTACTGGCGTCTGCTACCAAGACAATAATATCAGCTTTTATTTTGGGGTCCTGATCCAATAAAACTTTGTAAGCAACCCATTCATCATGCCTTTTAGGATAAAGGCTATAAGTACCGGGAAGATCAATAATTTTTGCAGAAAGATTGTCAGAGATTTTTGAAATACCTGTTTTTTTATCAACTGTAACACCCGGGAA
>DASSHD010000316.1:0-4982 GCA_035693085.1 Hanamia sp.
GAACTTATTTTTAAGTTTGTCAAAGTAGAATTAATAAGTTGTAAAAATATGCCGCAGGTCAAGATTCTTTACTGCAGCAATAAAATTATCAAGAAGCGGATATGTTGAAAAAAAATGGCTAAAAATAATCAGGAAAACAACACCGAATATAGCACCCCAGATGTGTGCCGAATGATTGATCCTGGAACCTCCTTTTTTGCCAAGGAAGTAGGAAACCACAAGGAATATGATTCCAAATAAAAATCCAGGAATAAAAATTGGTATGAACAATAAACCGATTCCCTGTAACGGTTGAAATAAAATATAAGCGAAAACTACAGCCGACACAGCTCCTGACGCACCGAGACTACGATAGTCCGGATTGGTTTTATATTTATTGAAATCAGGAATCACACAAGCGATCAATGCTAAAAAATACATTAATAAGTAATATGTTTTTCCATAATTGCCAAAAATATTTATAAAGGAATTTTCACACGCGCCACCGAACAAATAGAAGGCATACATGTTGAAAAATAAATGCGATAAATCGGCATGAATAAATCCATAAGATATAAAACGATAAAGTTGATTTTTTTCTGTAATGGCAGCCGGATAAAAGATAAGGTCGTCCATTACTTTTTGAGAGCGGAATGCAAAAATGGAAACAATTACTGTAACGATAATAATAATAAGAGTAACAGACATTTTATTTTTTAAGAGCATCAAACCTACATAAAAACTAAGTATGATGATATTTTTCATTTCTGATAATAGTGCAGGCACGATATATTTGCTCTGCAAGGATTAATCGCACCAGTTGATGAGGAAAAACTAATTTGGATAAACTCCATTTTAAATGGCTCCTTTGTAAAATACTTTTATGAAGCCCGTAAGCTCCTCCAATCAGAAAAATAATATTTTTAACACTTTCATTTGCTTTTTGCTGAATGAATTCTGCTAATTCGATTGAATTCCATTGCTTCCCATTTTCGTCTAATGCGATCAACACATCATCATTTTGCAGAGCATTGAGAAGTGTAATTGCTTCAGCTTTTTTTATTTGCTCTTCTGTAATTGAAGCTGCATTTTTTGCTGTTGGAAAAACTTTCCATTGTACCGCATAATAATGAGAAATACGCCTTGTAAACATTTCAATTCCTTCTTTTACATAAGGCTCATGTACTTTTCCTACCGACCAAAAATATATTTTCATCAGCGATAATTTGTTTGCAATATGCTAAAGAATTATCATTTTCTGAAAAGGCAAAATAAAGATGACACAAGAAATGGAGTTGAAAAATTATTTATTATTTTTGCATCCCTTTACCCTGGTAGCTTATTGGGGAAATAGAGGATCCTGACTTTGGGTTGGGAAGGTTCCAGGAAAATAAATAGGTGTGATAAATAAAAGGCCCCGTAGCTTAACTGAATAGAGTATCTGACTACGGATCAGAAGGTTCCAGGTTTGAATCCTGGCGGGGTCACCTCACAGGACTTTTCGTTTCTTTTAACGGGAAGTCCTTTTTTATTTCCTTCCAAACCCTTACCTGCACTGCAAAGCAGCCCAAGCAACTCACTCGGTTCTTTGGTTTGAAAGGTATGATTGAAAAACACCAGTTTTTCAGGGAATATCAAACCAAGCATTTTTTGTTGATTTTCAATGTTAGAAGCTTTATAATACTGGCCCAGGTTACTGAGAAGTGAAAAACCATAACGGCAATATTCCTGGTAGCCACTTTCAGCAGCTTTCAATTCAGATATTTTATATCGGAGTTCCGCATTTTCTTTAAATAGATTTTCCTTCAATCGGTTATAGCCTGCTTTATCCAATTCGTCATTCACTAATTTTCTTGCAGCCTTATCCATCATTTCCAAATTCTTATCAGCCTGATCTTTTAATTTTTTAATATCCGCTTCTCTATCACCCTCATTTGTTTTAAATACATCCTCTACAATTGCCAAATACAAAGAGGCAATTTCAGGCCTTATAGAAATGTCATTCAGCCAGACTTCAAAAGCATGGTGAGTATCATCACTTTTATGCCTTTCCTTACACCCTTTGGTGCAGTGGTAATAATAATATTTACCACCATTACCTACGGCAGAACTTGCGGTTAAAGTCCTTCCACAACGGGGACAAATCAAAAATCCTCGCATTGGATAAGCATCGTTCACTATTGAATATTTTGATTTTGCTTTTTTTCTGCCATCCAGAATATTCTGTACCTCATAAAAGAGATCTTCACTTACTATTGGTTCATGGAGACCTTGTACTATCTCTTCCGGCTCGTCTCTGTATTCCTTAATTCTCAGTTTCCCACAATAAATAGGATTTCGGATAAGCGTATAAAAATTACTTCGGCTAATATTTAATCCTTCTTTGTACAATTTTTTTCTAAGAACTTCTGTTTGAAAGTTACCAGTAGCAATTAGTTCAAATGCTTTTTTAATAACCGGAGCCATAGTAGAATGGATGAGGATAGGCCTGTTTTGTCCATCCCTCGCGTTCCTAAACCCATAAGGGGCTGTGCTCACGTAACGGCCTTCTTTCATTGCTCTTCGCATTCCGCTTTGAGTATTCATCGAACGCCTCAGATTTTCTACCTCAGGAATTGCCAGGTACAAAGCTTTCATTATTAAATTTTCCGGAACCGTATTATCCAATTTTTGCTCAATAGCTTCAACCTCAACACCCAGCTTAAGCATTTGTGTAATCATTGAAAAGGAGGCTTCCGTATTTCGTGAAAACCGATCCCATTTTATTACTAACAGCTTTTTAACTACACCTTTATTCTTTTTTATAAAATCAAGAAGAAGGTCAAATTGTGGCCTTTTAAAAGTTTTTGCAGAATAACCATCATCCTCAAAATGCTTTATTACTTCAATGCCTTTTGCATCACAGTACTTCAAAAGCCTGTCTTTTTGGTCTCTTAAGCTAAAACCTTTTTCAGCCTGTTCATCGGTTGATACTCTGGTGTAGATGATTGCTGTTTGCATGTATTTTTGATTTAAGTTCGGAGAATAGCTGGTAATCAAGGTTAGCTATTTTATAAAGCAGTTGCCTTATTTTCTTTACCTCATCATCAGTGTAAGTGGTTCCGTTTTTTTGCTGTAAACTCTTTTTACATACTTCTAAATTTATCATTGAAAAAATGCTGAACCTTTAACTCTGGGAACACCAGTTGTTATTGGCTAATTGCAATAAAAGGGGAACGCCCTTTTTTAATTTTTAAACTTCTTTTTTCTTGTTCTGATAATACTGGTTACTACGCCATCATCTCTTTTCCTGATTTTAATTTCTTCGTAACACTTTTCACTAATCACTTCATTAACTTTTGTGGTCATTTCTCTTTCAGTTCCTTCTATCAAATCTATCTTTCCGTTTCTGTATTTTATTTCAACGTTCTCATATTCCCCAAGTCTCAAAAATGCCAGCAATTCCATTTCATCTATTTGCAGTTGCATCCCTGCGTTATGTACTGGCTTCAAATCAAGCTCAGGAACCATTCCTTGGATTAAATCATTCAGATTAATTTGAATATGGTTGTCAATTCCTATCGTTTCCTTTGCCACTTTATATTGGGTAAAACTTGCCGGAACAGCAATGCCATCTTTAAATACTAAAATGATTACAGGCATTTTTTGAGCAATTACAAAGGCCGTATAAAATTCCAGGAAAGGCATTGCTACACCACATTTTTTACTTTCAAATTCAAGGCTATGCTTGGTCACCGTTAATTGCTTCCAGCTCATTTCAAATTCTCTCAATTCCTTTAATAGTTTAACCCAGATCGCATCAATAATGCTAAATCTTCGCCATTCTCTTTCTTCACGTTCTATCGTTAACAATCCCGCTTTTTCCCAACTGTTAAGTTCCCGGTAGCTGATAGTTTCAAATTTTATATTCCTTTCCTTATTATTAAGAATGTCAGAAATTTTATTTTTTCTCTTAATCTTAAAATACTCATAAAAGCCATTATCAAATGCTTCATTCTTATAAACCGAAACATCTGTTCTTTTTGTTTTAATTTCTTTCATACAACAAAATAAATACGTCATTCAAATATACTAAAAATTATACCATCTGGTAGGTTTTTCTAAATATATTTATTAACAATATTTACTACATTTGGAAATACCTTAAACGATTGGTTATGAGCAAAGACATTCAACCAACTTATTCTAAAAAAACTTCTTTCGAGGTTTTCCGGTATCAATTAGTAGTAGATAAAACGTTGCCGATTAACATGTTTCAAAAGTATGAAACAGCAGCCCAGGTGAGGGCTGACAAGAATAAGATTTTCCAGGAAGTCATTTCTAAAAAAGATTTTCATTTTAAAAGCAATGGCTCAGAACTTACTTCCAAGTTCTTATATTCGGATGGCACAATGAGCTACTTTCAGCTTGGCGTAAAAAGGAGTACCACATTGTATGGTAAAGACTTGTCGCCGCATAGTGAGGATAATTATCCTAACATTATGATTGCATTTAATAATGATCCACTAGTACAAAAAATCGCAATCCAAACAAATTCCGGTGCTTTTAAAGAATCTACTATAGTAAGTAATATCATACAGGAAACTTTGGAAGCTGAGTTAAAAGATTACAATTTGTCCTTTTATGCCGAACCTATTTATGACATAAAAGAGTTCTGGAATTTGGTGAAAAAATTTCCAAAGCAGATCACCCAGCTTACTTTTGATTTGATTTCCCCAAACATGGCTAACCTTACCAAAAACTTAGAGATCAATCTTAAACAGCTATACGAGGATACAAATACGCACAAAACCAAAGTAGAATTAAGTGCAGAAAAAGAAAGCCATCTTGAAATAAATGCATCAAGTAAATTTGTAAATAGCCTGGTTCAATACAGTGCTGATGGTGGAGGCAATATTTTTATGAAAGTTATCGGTAAACGAAAATTACTTCATACCGCCAAATCACCGGAAGAATTTGATATTGATAAAAACCTTTTGGAAGATATTGACTGGGAAAAATTA
>DASSHD010000317.1:0-9195 GCA_035693085.1 Hanamia sp.
AAAAGACCAATGAATTTTTTTGATGAAATTCTTCCATTGTTGGATGTGGAAGTAAATTCAAACGATGGAAAATTACCGGTTACTCTAAGGGGGCCGCTACATCCGAAAAATATTACTGTGGATGGTTCCCTGAGTTCACAATTCTTAACCGGTTTATTATTTGCATTTGCAAAATCGTGTACAGTACCCGTTAGTATTACCGTGAGAGACTTATCCAGCCGGCCTTACATTGATCTTACCATTTCTGTTTTAAAAGATTTTGGGGTTCGTATTGATAATCGTAATTATGAAGTTTTTACCATTCATCCGCGCAAACCATTACCAGCACACAGTATTAAATATACCGTGGAAGGTGATTGGAGTAGTGCCTCTTTTCTTTTAGTTGCCGGAGCCATAGCTGGTGAAGTTACTTTAAAAGGCGCCGATCTTAATTCTGCCCAGGGCGATAAAAATATAATGGAAGCCTTATACGATTGTGGCGCTGAAGTAAATATTCATCAGAATGATATTACTATAAAGAAAAATAATTTAAAAGCATTTGAATTTGATGCTACTCATTGTCCAGATCTTTTTCCGCCGCTTGTTGCGTTAGCCGGTTATTGCGAAGGCTCAACAACGATCAAAGGTGTGAACCGGTTATTGCATAAAGAAAGTAACCGGGCCATTGCATTGAGGGACGAATTTAGGAAGATGAATGTTGAGGTTGAACTCAATGGCGACTTTATGACCATTTACGGAGGTAAGGAACTAAAGGGGGCAAAAGTTTCTTCACATAATGATCACCGCATTGCGATGGCTACTGCCGTTGCAGCTTTAAGCGCAAAAGGAAATACGATCATTCATGATGCGGAAGCTGTCAATAAATCTTACCCCGGATTTTATAAAGATCTGAAGTCATTAAAAAAGGATTCATCTGATTCAAAGAAAAAAGATGTTATTTAATTTATCATTTCAGATAGTTATCTAAAAATGTACATCCGCTAATTATCATATTTGGCAGCAAACAAACCTACCTATCCGGTAGGCGGGCAAATAACAGAGATTTCCATTTAGTTTTTCAAAAAAAAGCTTACTTGTTTACTTGAAGGAATCAAATCCTGTTTATTTCCGTGTGAAAATACTTTACGTTCTTTGCAACAATCAAACATTCAACAATCAACTTTCAACATCTAATCTTCAACCCCAAATGTCATATACCGTAGCTATAACCGGAAGGCCCAATGTAGGCAAGAGTACTTTTTTTAACAGGATGCTGGAACAACGAAAATCTATTGTGGACGATGTAAGCGGCGTTACGCGCGACAGACAATACGGTGTGGCAGATTGGAATGGAAAGAATTTTAATGTAATTGATACCGGCGGGTTTGTTGCAGATAGTAATGATATTTTTGAAAGAGAGATCCGCAAGCAGGTTTATACCGCCATTGAGGAAGCTAATGCCATTATTTTTATGACAGACGTAACGACCGGCATCACTAATCTTGATGAAGATATGGCGGAAATGCTGCGCCGTTCTCCAAAGCCGGTTTACCTGGTAGTAAATAAAGTGGATAATCATACACGGCAATTAGAGGCAGCAGAATTTTACAGTCTTGGTTTTGAAAAAATATTTTTTCTTTCTTCAATAAGCGGAACGGGGACAGGAGAATTACTTGATGAAATTTGCTCAAGAATACCAGAAGAAAAAATCGAAGAACCCGGAATGCTCCCCAAATTTGCAATTATCGGACAGCCTAATGTGGGCAAGTCTTCCTTGCTCAATGCATTGACAGGACAGGAGCGCACGATCGTGAGTGAGATAGCAGGCACTACAAGAGATTCGGTTCATACCACTTACAATTTATTTAATAAGGAATTTATTTTAATTGATACCGCCGGTATTCGCAGGAAAAAGAAAGTGAGTGAAGATCTTGAATTTTATTCCGTAATAAGGGCTATAAGCGCCGTGGATGAAGCAGATGTTTGTATTTTATTATTAGATGCAGAAAAAGGAATTACTGCTCAGGATCTGAATATTTTTTCTCTTGCAGAAAAAAAGGGAAAAGGAATAGTTGTGTTGGTAAATAAGTGGGACCTGGTAAAGAAAGAAACCAATTCTGCGCGTGATTATGAGAAATTATTGAAGCAAAAACTTGCGCCTTTTAATGATGTGCCCATCATTTTTATTTCGGCAACAGAAAAACTGCGCATCTTCCAGGCTATGGAAACTGCATTGAAAGTATATGAAAACCGTTTACAGAAGATTCCTACCTCACAACTAAATGAGGTGATGCTAAAAGCGATGGAATCGTATCATGCGCCTGTGGTAAGAGGCCATGCTGTGAAAATAAAATTTGTTACGCAATTACCGACTGTTGTACCATCCTTTGCATTCTTTTGCAATTTCCCCAATGACATTAAAACTCCCTACAAAAATTATTTAGAGAATCAAATGCGTGAACATTTTCCTTTGACAGGAGTGCCTATCCGGATTTTTTTTAGAAAGAAATAATTATTCAATGTCCAGTGCCCATCACTCATCAAATGTTCAAGAAATAATAATAAAAATATATATGGAGATATTATAATTTGATTTAGCTTTGCGCCCAATTTTAAAAAATCTTAAAAAATCAAACAATGAAAAAATTTCTTGCTATCGTTGCTATCGCTGCTTTCATGACTTCATGTAACAGCGGTTCTTCTTCCAGCGAATCAACTACTCCTGCTGATTCAACAACAACTACAACAACTACTGCTGCTGCTCCTGACAGCTCTGCTGCTGCTTCGAGCGATACTACATCTAAAATGGCCAATGTAGCTGATTCTGCAAAAAGTATGATGGATAAGGCAAAAGACAAAATGGATCAGGCCTCAGATAAAATAAAAGAAGGCGCTGACAAAATGAAAGAAGGCGCTGACAAGATGAAAGAAGGCGCAGACAAAATGAAAGCAGCCGTAAAAAAATAGTTTTAAATTTATTTTCTTTTTCAAAAAAAATCCTCCGAAATTATTCCGGGGGATTTTTTTTACTCAAACAGGAATCTTTAATATTTCCTTTTTGCCGGTAGGCATAGCTTGTTTTCTGTTAACTTAATAATTCAGTTAGTGTATAAAAGTTTTGATCATTTATAAATAAAAAAATTACCGGAAATCGAAAAACAAATTCATTCAAAGAATTCAATAAAAAAATGCATTCTTATTGAGAGTTAAATTTTATAAATATTCATATAAATGGCTGTGAATCTCATATTTACGTGTTTTATTAAAGCTCGTGTGCAACTCCAAAATTTTAAGGTTTCATCTATTTATACTATTTTGTACAAACAGTTAAAGCAATTATCTTTGCATCAGAATATTTACAAATTTCAATATTAAAATAAAGGATTAATGAAAGAAGAATTGGATGTTTTGGAACAGACCGTTGCAAGTGATTATAAATATGGTTTTGTTACAAATATTGATACGGATGTAGTTCCCAAAGGCCTTAATGAAGATGTGATCCGGCTTATTTCCAGAAAAAAAAATGAACCCGAATGGATGCTCAACTGGAGACTTAAAGCTTACCATCAATGGTTGAAAATGGAAGAGCCGAAATGGCCTAATGTAAAATACCCGCCAATTAATTACCAGGATATTATTTATTATGCTGCACCAAAGAAAAAAGCTAAAGTAAATGGCCTTGAAGAAGTGGACCCGGAATTGCTGAAGACTTTTGATAAATTAGGTATATCGTTAAATGAACAAAAGAGGTTGAGTGGTGTAGCAGTAGATGTGGTAATGGATAGTGTTTCCATAGCTACTTCATTCAAAAAACAACTCTCGGAAGTTGGGATTATTTTTTGCTCTATGAGTGAAGCCATTCAAAACCATCCTGACCTGGTAAAAAAGTATTTAGGATCTGTAGTGCCAATGACAGATAATTATTTTGCCGCTTTGAATTCTGCGGTATTCACAGATGGTTCATTTTGTTTTATTCCAAAGGGGGTTCGTTGCCCAATGGAGTTATCCACTTATTTCAGAATCAACACAGAAAATTCAGGGCAGTTTGAACGCACCTTAATCGTAGCGGAGGATGAAGCTTATGTTAGTTATCTCGAAGGATGTACCGCTCCAAAGCGTGATGAAAATCAGTTACACGCTGCCGTTGTAGAATTAGTCGCTTTGCGAAAGGCAGAAATAAAATATTCCACTGTTCAAAACTGGTTTCCCGGTGATGAGAATGGGGTGGGAGGCATTTATAATTTTGTTACCAAGCGTGGAATTTGCCAGGGTGAATATTCAAAAATTTCATGGTCGCAAGTTGAAACCGGGGCTGCCATTACCTGGAAATATCCGAGCGTGATTCTGAAAGGAGATAATTCTATCGGCGAATTTTATTCTGTTGCCTTAACCAATCATTTCCAGCAGGCAGATACCGGAACAAAGATGACGCATATTGGAAAAAATACAAGAAGCAGGATCGTTTCGAAAGGAATCAGTGCTGGTAAAAGCCAAAATAGTTATCGTGGATTGGTAAGGGCAGGAAAGAATGCGTTGAATGCACGGAATTATTCTCAATGCGATTCTTTGTTACTTGGCGATAAATGCGGCGCGCATACTTTTCCATATATAGAATCTAAAAATAAAACAGCCATTATAGAACATGAAGCTACCACTTCAAAAATTGGGGAAGATCAGCTTTTTTATTGCAGGCAGCGCGGTATTGATACAGAAGCCGCTGTAGCATTGATTGTTACTGGTTTTGCCAAAGAAGTAATGAATCAGCTTCCGATGGAATTTGCCGTAGAAGCGCAGAAATTACTGGCTGTAAGTTTGGAAGGAAGTGTAGGGTAAAGACAAGAAACAAAAAGCAAGAAACAAAAAGCAAGAAACAAAAAAAATCATTTATTAATTTTTATATCAAAAAGAAAATGTTATCAATTAAAAACATTCATGCATCAGTAGAAGGAAAACAGATTTTGAAAGGGATCAATCTGGATGTTCAACCAGGAGAAGTTCATGCTATTATGGGGCCTAATGGTTCAGGTAAAAGTACACTGGCATCAGTTTTGGCCGGAAGAGAGGAATATGAAGTAACAGAAGGTTCAATTGAATTTCTGGGAAAAGATATTTTGGAATTATCACCGGAAGAGCGGGCAAGGGAAGGACTATTTCTTGCATTTCAGTATCCTGTAGAAATTCCCGGGGTGAGTACAACGAATTTTATTAAAACAGCTCTGAATGAAAAACGTAAATATCATGGACAGGAACCTTTAGACGCCGTTTCATTTATGAAGCTGATGAAAGAAAAAATAAAGCTGGTAGAAATTGATAAATCTTTATTAACCCGTTCTATCAATGAAGGTTTTTCCGGAGGTGAAAAAAAGAAAAATGAAATTTTTCAAATGGCGATGCTTGAACCCAAATTGACCATCCTGGATGAGACCGATTCAGGATTGGATATTGATGCGCTTCGTATTGTGGCCAACGGCGTCAATAAATTACGTAATGAAAACCGCGCTATCATTGTGATTACGCACTATCAGAGATTGCTGGATCATCTTCAACCCGATTTTGTTCACGTGTTGGTAAATGGGCGCATAGTGAAATCTGGTACTAAGGATCTGGCGCTGGAACTTGAAGAAAAAGGGTATGATTTTATTAAAGATGAATTGAGCTTAACGGAAGCAGTTTAGTTCATTATTCATAATTTTTAGTTTTAATTGTGGTATAAAATCGAAAGTATAGAAAATATTATTTAATTAAAATGATCCGCTTAATTCAAAAGCGATCAATTTCCGGAAAACACAAAAACAAATTCGTGTCAATTTGTGTAATTCGTGGCAAGTTTTAAAAAATGGAAAAGATCAATATAGAATATTTTGGAGAAAAATTTAACCAACTGCAAACTTTAGATCCTGATAATTATATTAGTGATATTAGAGAAAAAGGATTTACAGTTTTCAGCAAAAGAGGACTTCCAAATTACAAGAATGAGGAATGGAAATATACAAACATCAGCGATCTCTTCAGAAAAGAATATCGTTTATCCGAAGATGAATTTCAAACAGGGATTTCTGTATCTGATGTTGATGAAATACGTTTGCCGGGATTTGAAAACGCAAATGAATTGGTTTTTGTAAATGGAAAATTTGTTGCCGGGCTTTCTACGATTCGCTCTACAAAAGATCAATTGATTATTTTGCCTTTGGAAGAAGCGTCAAAAGGAGTTTATAAAGATTTGATAAATGAGCATCTTGGTAAAAGCAGTTTATTTATTAACGATGCAATCCATGCGCTCAACACTTCTTTTATTTATGGCGGTGTTTTTATTCTTGCAGTAAAAGGACAAATAATCAATAATCCTGTTTACCTCTATCATCTTTCTGATGCAAGAGAAAACCATATTTTATCACAGCCACGCAGTCTTTTTTATATAGATGAAAGTGCAAAAATACAATTGGTGGAAATTTATAAAACCATTGGCTCAATGGATAGTTTTACGAATGAAGTTTTTGAAGTTGTTGTAAGTGCAAATGCTATAGTTGAATATTACAAATTTCAAAATGATGGTGCGAATGCAAGCCAGGTGGGCACCACCCACATAAGGCAGATTGGTAAAAGCTATGCGCATACCGTAGTGGCTACGCTCAATGGTGGGATGATAAGAAATAATACAAATATCATTATGGAAGCAGGAGGGAATGAAGCACACATGTATGGTTTGTATTTGCTGAAAGGCAATAGTCACGTGGATAATCACACTGTGGTGGATAATACAATGCCGAATTGTTTTAGTAATGAATTGTATAAAGGGGTTATGGATGAAAAGTCAACAGGTGTTTTTAGCGGTAAAATTTTTGTAAGGCCCGATGCTCAAAAAACAAATGCTTATCAATCCAATAATAATATTTTATTGAGCGACCATGCAAGCGTAAACACCAAGCCGCAGTTGGAAATTTTTGCCGATGATGTAAAATGCTCTCATGGTTGTACCGTTGGAAGGCTGGATGAAGAAGCATTGTTTTATTTAAGAACCCGTGGTATTTCAAAAGAGCACGCGCAGGCAATGTTGCTGGAAGCATTTGCGGCAAGTATTGTGGAACAAATAAAAATAGAACCACTTCGTAAGTATGCAGAGCAACTGATTATTGAAAGATTGTCGGATTGAATGAATTGAGATTTGAATTTTTAAATACACAGCAGATGAAAGAATCAATTGATATAATGCGGGGAGCAAGGAAGTTTTTGATAAATCTGATTGATGGAATTTCTATCGAAAAATTGAATGAGATTCCTGTTGGGTTTAATAACAACCTTGTTTGGAATTTTGGTCATGTTATAGCCACTCAACAAATATTATGTTACAAAAATGCCGGAGTAAAGCCAATTATTGAAGATGAGTTTATTGACAAGTATAAAACCGGTACCCATCCGGAAGGATTTGTTGACGAACATAAGTTTAAAATTATTAAAGAATATTTGATTCAAATAATTGATAAGTTTGAGGAAGACTCAACAACAAATATGTTTGAGAATTACAAAGCATTCGACCTTAAATCGTATCCGGGAGTCAGAATTAAAAATATCAGTGATGCTGCTAAGTTTGTCTGTTTTCATGATGGGTTGCATGTTGGTTATTCAATGGCTTTAAAAAGATCGTTGGAAAAATAAAAATTGAAGCCTGCATTATATCATGACCTGAAAAAGAGTTTTGATGGATGCCTAACACAAAAAATAAATGGAAACATTAGCCACTATATTACCCACTTTTGATGTAAATACTATCAGGGAATTCTTTCCTGTGCTTAACCGGGAAGTGCATAATCAGCCGTTGGTTTATCTTGACAATGCCGCTACTTCTCAAAAGCCGCAGGTAGTCATAGATGCATTGAGTCATTATTATTCTAATTATAATGCGAACATTCATCGCGGAATTCATACACTTGCAGAAGAAGCAACAGCCGCTTATGAGGCTACACGCAATACTGTAAAAGAATTTATTAATGCAACGTCTTCTGATGAAATCATTTTTACAAGAGGTACTACTGAAGGCATTAACCTGGTAGCTTATACCTGGGGAAGAAAAAATATTCATTCGGGCGATGAGATCATTATTTCAACGATGGAACATCATTCCAATATTGTGCCGTGGCAAATTCTTTGTGAAGAAAAAAATGCAATACTAAAAACAATTCCGATAAATGATGATGGCGAACTTTTGATGGATGAATATAAGAAACTACTTTCTCCAAAGACGAAATTAGTTTCTGTTGTTCATGTCTCTAATGCTTTGGGAACAGTAAATCCGGTAAAGGAAATTATCGAAGCAGCACATGAAGCCGGAGCGCTTGTTTTGGTTGACGGCGCACAATCTACAGTTCATCTTGATATTGATGTACAGAAAATGGATTGTGATTTTTTTGCTTTTTCAGGACATAAAGTTTATGGTCCAACGGGAGTGGGGGTTTTATATGGAAAGAAAAAGATTCTTGAAGCAATGCCGGTGTTTATGGGTGGAGGCGAAATGATCAAAGAAGTGACTTTCGCAAAAACTACTTTCAATGATTTACCTTATAAATATGAAGCGGGCACTCCTAATATTGCAGATACTATTGCTTTGAAAGTGGCATTGGATTTTGTAACAGAAACAGGAAAAAAACTTATCAGGAACCACGAAAATGATTTGTTGAAATATGCTACGGAACAGATTAAATCCGTTCCTGGTTTGCGTATTATCGGGACTGCGAAAAACAAAGTGGGCCTTATTTCTTTTGTTATAGAAAATATTCATCAGCAGGATATTGGAGTATTATTAGATAACCAGGGAATTGCTGTTAGAACCGGCCATCATTGTACGGAACCATTAATGAATCGTTTTGGAATTACCGGCACTGCGCGTGCATCATTTGCAATGTATAATACCAAAGAAGAAGTGGACAGGCTGGTAAACGCAATTAAGAAAGCAATAAAAATGCTCACGTAAATGAATGGAAATACATCAATAAAAGAAAGAGAAGAAGAAATTACAGAAGAGTTTTCTTTGTTTGACAGTTGGGAAGAAAAATATGAATACATTATAGACCTTGGTAAAAATCTGGAGCCGCTGGATGAAAAATATAAAGTGCCGGAGAATATTATCAAAGGCTGCCAATCTACGGTTTGGCTTACCTCTGAATTCAAAGACGGGAAAATTTTTTATAAAGCGGATAGTGATGCAGTGATTGTAAAAGGATT
>DASSHD010000318.1:0-3256 GCA_035693085.1 Hanamia sp.
GCTTCCCTCGTACATGGCGTACAGATGATGAATAAGGTGAAAGAGATAGCGATGTGAGGAAGTCAAGTTCTTAGTTTGTAGTTCTTAGTTGAATAAGAATTCTGTCTTATTTGTTTACTGGGAGGAAGCTTACCTGATTGAAATAAAAATATTATGATTGAAGATATAAATGTGATAATTGAAAAAGAAAGAAAAATTTCATTACATGGCCAACATAAAAAGTTCTCTGATGCTAATGAACAAATAGAAATATTAGAACATGGACTGACCGGTAACGCCGCGTTGACGCCCTTCCGGAAGAAATTGCAACAGAGCGGTTTGTACCCCTTGAAGCCAACAAGCATAGAGATCTTACAGATAAATGTGGGGAAAATGTGCAACCAGGTTTGCCAACATTGTCATGTGGATGCAGGCCCCGACCGTACGGAAATTATGACAAGAGAAACGATGCAGCAATGTATTGATGCTTTGAAAAATAATCCTTCTTTAAAAACAGTTGATCTCACGGGTGGTGCACCCGAAATGAATCCGGATTTCCGATGGTTTGTAGAAGAAATAAAAAAGTTAGACAGGCATATCATCGTCCGTTGTAATCTCACTATTATTCTTGCCAATAAAAAATACAACGACCTTCCTGAATTTTATAAACACAATAGTATTGAAGTAGTTCGTTCGCTTCCGTTTTATACAGCAGACAGAACAGACAGGCAGCGTGGCAATCATGTTTTTGAAAAAAGTATCGAGGCGTTGCATATCTTGAACGAAACAGGTTATGGAATAGAGGGAACCGGATTGATTTTAAATCTGGTTTATAATCCTGCCGGTGCTTTTCTTCCCCCTTTACAATCTTCTTTGGAGTTGGAATATAAAGATGCGTTAATGGAAAGATTTGGCATAAGGTTCAACAATTTATTTGCAATTACCAATCTTCCTATCAGCCGATTTCTTGATTATTTGGTGAGAACCAATAATTACGAAAGCTATATGGAAAAGTTGGTAGATGCCTACAATCCAGTAGCAGCGGGCAATGTGATGTGTCGCAATACTATTTCTGTTGGATGGGATGGATATTTATACGATTGTGATTTTAACCAGATGCTGGAGATGAAAGTAAATACTCAATCAAAACATATCAGCGAATTTAGTATGGATAGTCTGAGCCAGAGAAGCATTAAAACCGGGCAACATTGTTATGGTTGTACCGCAGGCGCCGGTTCAAGTTGTGGCGGCGCAGTTGCATAAATAGTCGTTTTTAGCAGTTCGGTTTCTTTGGATAAAAAAAATAATTAGGGACACCTGAATCATGAATATATTTGAAAAAATAAAAAATATTTTTTTTCAAAAAAACAATTGCGGAAGAACTTGTCTGAATTCAAACAAAAATGAAGATGATAAAAATAACTGAGCAGCCATCAAAGTACAGGCACCTGGAAAAGATGCCGGTTGAAGAAATTACAGCGAGTATTAACCAGGAAGATAAAACGGTGGCTTTTGCTATAGAAAAAGCGATGCCTCTTTTAAATCAATTAATCAGCGCGATAGTAGAAAAATTGAAATCAGGAGGACGAATATTTTACGTAGCCACTGGCAGCGGAGGCAGGTTATCTGTTCTTGACGTTATTGAATTGCCAACAACTTTTGGAGTTCCCAGGGGCATTTTTAATGTAATCCTGGCAGGCGGAATAGACAGGTTGATAGAAGCGCTTGAAGAAAAAGAAGATGATACTTCGGAAGGATGGAAAATGCTCCAGAGTCAAAATGTATCAGAAAAAGACATCGTCGTGGGGATCTCAGCAAGCGGTACTACACCATTTGTATTAGCCGCATTGGAAGCGTGCCGGAAAAATAATATCACAACAGGATGCATCGTGAGTAATCCCGATTCTCCTATTGCAGATCAGGCAGATTACGGTGTTGAGGTGATTACCGGACCTGAAATTTTAGCCGGAAGTACACGGATGAAATGTGGTACGGCACAAAAAATGATCCTTGATATGATTAGCACAACTGTGATGACACTATTGGGCAGAGTGGAAGATAACAGGATGGTAAATATGAAATTGCTCAACAATAAAATGTTGGATCGAAGCGTGAAAATGTTGATGGAAAAAGCAGAAATAAACGATTATGAAACAGCAAAGAAATTACTCATTGATCATGGAAGCGTTAAGAAAGCATTCGACTTCACTCGAACAACAAAATTTTCCTGATTATATTCCTGAATAGGGTAGTAATAAAATTCTCTGAAAAAATAAAAAATGAATAGTAAGAAGGGATTGAATCCTTTAATCATTATCGGAGCATTATTTTTTATCTTCGGATTTGTAACATGGATAAATTCAGTTTTAATTCCTTATCTCCAAATTGCCTGCGAACTCAATAATTTTCAGTCTTATTTAGTAGCCTTTGCTTTTTTCATTTCTTATTTTGTTATGGCGGTTCCTTCCGCAAAACTTTTAAAGATCTCGGGATTTAAAAATGGCATGTCACTTGGCCTTCTTTTAATGGCAGTCGGATCGCTCATATTTATACCTGCTGCAATGTATCGTACCTATAGCATATTTCTTGTCGGATTGTTTGTGCAGGGAGCAGGGCTTGCTGTATTGCAAACTGCGGCTAATCCTTATGTCACTATTTTAGGCCCCGAAGAAAGTGCCGCACGGCGCATGAGCATTATGGGTATTTGTAATGGTATTGCTGGCATCATTGCACCCGCTATACTTGGAGTAATTATTTTAAATAATGCTGATGTTTTTACCGAACAATTAAAGCATATAACAGGCTCTGATAAGACAGTGGCATTAGATGCTTTGGCCAAAAAAGTAATCATCCCTTACATTGTTATCACTTTTATATTAATTGCTTTGAGCATCCTGGTTTATTATTCAAAACTTCCTGAAATAGATGAGGCTCCTGGTGAAGAACAACTTCAGGGTACTTCATCATTGACTTCCAGAACAAGCATTTTTCACTTTCCTTATTTGTTGATTGGAGTATTTACATTATTCCTTTATGTAGGAGTGGAAGTAATTGCCGGGAATACGATCATACAATACGGAACCTACCAGGGAATTCCTCTCTCTACCGCAAAATTTTTAACCTCACTTACATTGGTGGGAATGCTTGCCGGCTATGTGATAGGCATTATTTGTATTCCCAGGTATTTCAGTCAAAAAATTGCCCTGAAATATTCCGCTGCTTTTGGCATTGTGTTTTCTTTACTGGCTCTTTTTACTCATGGCTATATTTCCGTAAT
>DASSHD010000319.1:0-6746 GCA_035693085.1 Hanamia sp.
GCTACCGTTTGTGCCATTGGCTTAAACATCTTTCCTTCTATTCCCTGCAAAGTCAGTATCGGCAGGTAAACCACCAGGATGATAATTTGTCCAAACACTGCGCTGTTCATCATTTTACCGGCACTCTTTTGCACTTCTTCATTCATTTGATGTTGTTGCAGCCGGTTCACCACTTCAAACTTTTTGCTATGCGACAATTGGTGCATCACCGCTTCCACGATAATGACGGCGCCATCCACAATCAATCCAAAATCCAAAGCGCCAAGGCTCATCAAATTTCCACTCACACCGAAAGCGTTCATCATGATAACCGCGAAAAGCATTGCGAGTGGAATTACCGATGCCACCAACAAACCGGCTCTGAAATTTCCGAGAAATAATACCAACACAAACACGACAATCAATGCGCCTTCCATTAAATTTTTACTGACAGTGCTGATGGCATGGCTCACCATTTTTGTACGGTCAATGAACGGTTCTATCACCACACCTTCAGGCAACGTCTTCCTGATTTGGTCAATGCGTTCTTTTACATTTTTTATGACTTCATTACTGTTGGCTCCTTTCAGCATCATCACCACAGCGCCCGCTACTTCCCCTTCATCATTATATGTCATCGTGCCGTAACGCACTGCACTTCCAATTTTCACATCGGCTACATCCCTTATAAACAGTGGTGTTTCGCTGTTATCTTTTTTTATGGTGATACTTTTTATATCGTCTATACTTCCGATTAATCCTTCACTACGGATGTACAAAACGGTGGGCCCTTTTTCAATATAAGCGCCGCCGGTGTTCTGATTGTTATTTTCAAGTGCATCAAAAACATCATTGATGGTAATGCCGTACGATTGTAATTTATTGGCATCCACCTCTATGGAATACTGTTTTAGTTTGCCGCCAAAGCTGCTGACTTCGGCCACTCCTTTTACGCCCAACAACTGCCGCCTTACAATCCAATCCTGGATGGTGCGTAAATCTGTAGCATCGTATTGATGTTCATATCCTTTTTTTGGTCGAACTACATATTGATAAATTTCGCCAAGCCCGGTCGTAACCGGCCCCAGTTCAGGATTGCCGATACCTTTTGGAATTTGTGCTTGTACCTGTTGTAAGCGTTCCGCCACTTGCTGCCTCGCCCAGTAAACATCTGTTTTATCATCAAATACAATGGTGACTAGCGACAACCCAAACCTGGAAAAACTGCGTATTTGTTTTAATCCGGGAATATTATTATTGGCCTGCTCAACCGGGAACGTGACCAGTCTTTCTATATCGGTAGCGCCAAATGAAGGTGCAATCGTAATCACCTGCACCTGGTTATCGGTAATGTCAGGCACCGCATCAATCGGCAGTTTGGTGAACTGGTAACTTCCGTAACCAATCAGTCCCAGCACAAAAAGCCCGATGATGAGTTTGTTTTTTACTGAAAATTCTATGATTTTATTAAGCATAATCTTTCGTAATCATTTTTTAATTAAAAATAGATACCGTTACACCAAACACTTTTTTCTGATGTAAGCCCTTATTAAAATATGATTAGCAAATTCTTGGCGGCTGCCAGATGTTAGAAAGGAAAGCAGATTGAAGGAATGTTTCCTGTGTTTTGAAATGTTGATTTTCGATTAACAGAACAGGTTTTGTAATAACCACCTTTTGAGCAGGCAAATAAACATTTATAATAGATGCCACGCAATTATCGTGGGTCTTAAATGGCAATTTCATGTCTTTTGCATAATCCGCATCTTTTACGTCTCCCATCGCATAATGCATGTATAAAAATTGTCCCAACGTAAGATGGCTGTTTTCTTCCCTGTGTTCTATAAAATGTTCCACCAGCAAAGGCATCTTCAGCAACTGTGATAATTCAGTTGTTGAAAACAGGTAGATAAGGAGAAACGATATGGCGAAAACTTTTTTCACTGGTGCGAAAATAGCTTTAATATTTTTTATAAATTATGATGTTGGTCATGTAAAATGGAAATTCAGGTCAGTTCTTTTATAACCATGGCGTATGTTTCACTTGTGATTTGAATTTTCTAAACCATCTATAAAAAGTTAACTTTTATTTAGGTTTCACCAAACTATCTGCCGGGTATTTTGCTTCCATTTCTTTCATGGCATTGGCCGCCCAGTTTATCAAAGTAGATTTTTGTTCCGCATTCAATACTGCATCACGATGAGGTAAGGTGTATGAAAAAAGTGGCATCTCATCCTCGTTTATTTGCTTCTGAATTTCTTTAAATTTTTTGTAACGCCTGTAAATTGGATAGGTAGCAAATTCTGAAAAATTTAATTCCTTCTTCCCTTCTACAATGTGATCATGAAGTACCCAGCCCACAGGTTGGATTCTATCATACCAGGGATAATGCGTGGTGTTGCTATGGCAATCGTAACAGGAAACCTTTAGGATTTGCAGCACATCTTCTGGCACTTGCTGTACCGCTGTAATTTGATTGGCCGCGATTTCTTCACCTGAGTTTCTTGCCGGCCTTATAAATTGAATTACAATAAAAGCAATGATTACAACTATTAAAATCACTTTTAAAACTTTTTTCATTTTTTTAGAGACTTGATAAGTGATAAAGAGATTCAAAATTAAATTTTTGTTTTTATATCATCACCTGATACAAATCATTAAATAAATTGATAGTGGTCATTTAAATAGCCCACTTAAGATAATACTTTGAAAAATACTCTATGGGCCAAAGTGTTTAATTTTTTACAAGTTTACAACTGGCAGTTATCTTAATTCTTCAATGCTTTAGAACTTATTATTACACTTTTGAGTTTTTCTTGAATAAGGGTGTGCCTCACCTGATAAAAGTCATTGTTTATAGTGATTGAAATCAGTTTTATTGGAAACGGAATCAGGTAATTTTATATTTTTATTTTAACACTTGCTCAAACATTTTTTTTTATGAAAAATATTCTTGTACCAATTGATTTTTCAGCAGCATCGCATAATGCAGCCAAATATGCAGTTTCTTTAGCGGGAATTTTTAAATCTAAAGTAACTTTCTTAAATGTTGTTCCGAAAACTTTGATCATAGATGAAAAAACTGCCCAGACAAGTATCAGTATGCATCAGGAAATGATAGCAGGCAATAAGGATGCCCTGGCTAAAGAAATTAAGAATCTTTCAAAGAATCATAAAGCAAAAGTTCATGGATATGTTAATGAAGGTTCTCCCTCCAATGTTATCCTGGAAATGGTAAATGAAAGTAAACCGGATTTTATTATTATGGGGATGAAAGGGAAAGGGAAAAGTAATTCTGTTTTTGGAAGTACTGTTACGGCTGTTGTACGGAAATCATCTATTCCTGTTTTGATAATTCCCGAAAATGCGAACTATCAATCCATTGACACAATCACCTTTGCAACTGATTTTAACGCCGGTACTGAAAGTGACCGTTATTCTTTATTGATGAGAATCGCAAAAAAATACAATTCTTTTATTCAGATACTTAATGTGCAAAAGAAAGAAACTCAAATAAACGAGAAAGAATTTATCGGTAAAATGGCTACCCATAGGACATTTAAAATACTGAAACACAGCTTTCATACAATTGAGGATACCAGCGTAATTGAAGGAATAAACAAATTTATAGAAGAAAAGCCTTGTGAAATGTTGGTAATGATGGCTCATAAGCATTCTTTTTTTGAAAGGATGTTGGGCAAAGTTTATACAAAAAAGATGAGTTATGAAACAAGGATTCCATTGCTGATATTGCAGAATAAATAAAACGCATCTTTAAATTATTGTTTCTTTTGTTACAATTAATCTTAGTTCAGGTAATTATTGGGAGGTACTTAAAAATCAACCTGTTTTATTTTTAATTTTCCATAAAACATATTCTATCTACCACAGATTTTTCCATAGCATCGCGTAATGCATGCGAATATGCAGTTTCATTGACAGAGGATTTTGGTACTAAAATAGCATTACTACATGTATTTGCACCGCCTATGGTTATTGATGATATTTCTGCTGCCTCATTACTTGTTTTGCACGATGAAATGGGAAATACATTTATTTACTCGTTTACTGAAAACGATTAGATGTATTTCTCATCATCAGCAACTGGCTTTAGTTGAAAAATTAGGTGTACAGGTATAAGAAATAAATGAGTAAACCCTACAATCCAATTGTGGATAGCCATTAATTTATTTTCCCTCTATTCATTTATTGATATAAATCATTGTAAAAAGTGATGGCTGTCATATTAAAATCAACTTTATAAAAATAATATTGTAGCATGGCCAAAAGGATAATGTGATTTCCTGTTTTTCCAAATATTTTAATAGCTAAGAATTATGTTCAAAACAGAAATGTATAACAAGGTTGAATTTCATAAAATACTTCTTCACGAGATTTCAAAAAAGATATTTGACTTTATTGCAGTAATCAGGGCTAAAGACAGGAAGATACTATTCGTGAATGAAACGGGGGCTAAATTGTTTGGGTATGAGAATCCTGAAGATTTGGTTTATAAGTTGGCTCCTTCTTTAAGAAAAAAAAATCCTGCTCAAAAAATACTGAAAACAATTGAACAGGAAATTGACTCAAAAGGATATTTTTCTGATGAAGTAGAATTTGAGACAAAAAATGGAGAATCATTTTGGGGATACATGCAGTTGACTACTTTTTCTGCCGACGGGGAAGATTTCCAGATTTTACAGATAGATAAAACAGGTAAGACGAAAGCAGACAGGGAAAACATCTTAAAAGAAAAACAAAGTTTCGGTGCGCTCATGGATTATGCCTCCATTGGCGTTATAATTGTGAACCGCGAATTCAGGATTGTTTTGATGAACAATTCTACTTTGCATTTATTCGGTTATAAAAAAAAGGAGTTGTTAGGCGTTAACATTGAGACACTGATACCGTCTTCTTCGCAAAAAAAATACAAACAGCATATTTCCAATTATTTTACCTATCCTGAAAATCATTACTCACAGTTTCGCACGGAATTGATTGCAGTCAAAAAGGATGGAGCACAATTTTCCGTGGAAGTCAGTATTGGTAATTTCAAAACTGACAAAGAGAATTTTGCCATACTTTTTGTAAACGATATTACTTTAAGAAAAAAAGATGAAGATGAAATAAGGAAATTAAATACTAAACTGGAATTAAAAGTAAAAGAAAGAACTGATGAATTGGATGTAACGATTGCCAGGCTCGAAGAGCAAATACAGGAAACTGAAAAAGCCAAAGCTGAACTTGAAAAAGTAATGCAGTATCAAAAAGCGGTGCTTGATTCTTCAGGAGCAATGATCATTGCTACCGACCCTGACGGAATCATCACATTATTTAATCAGGCTGCGGAGAATTTATTGGGCTATAAGGCCGGGGATGTAATAGGCAAATGTGATCCTTCAATTTTTCATGATCTTGATGAAACTCAAAAAAGCGCTTTAAAATATTCAAAGGAATTGGGAAAAGTAATTTCTCCCGGGTTTGAAGTCTATGTTGCAAAATCAAGAGATAACGTTGTTAATAAAAATGAATGGGCCTATGTAAAAAAAGATGGTACCCGTTTTCCTGTATCTCTTTCTGTTACTGCCTTTAGAAACAATCAAAACGAAATTACCGGTTTCCTTGGGGTAGCAGTTGATATTTCTGAAACTAAAAAAACGGAAGAGGAATTAAAAAAAGCACTTTCCAGGGAAATAGAATTAAATGAAATGAAATCAAGATTTGTTTCTATTGCTTCGCATGAGTTCCGCACTCCGCTCAGCACCGTATTATCTTCTACCTACTTACTTCAGAAATATACGCAAACCGATGAACAACCTAAAAGAGAGAAACATATTAACCGGATCGTTTCATCTGTGACGCTGCTTACTGATATGCTGGACGATCTGCTAAATGTAGGAAAAATTGAAGAAGGAAAAGTATCTCCAAAATTTAGTCTTTTTAATTTAAAAGGACATATTGAAAATAATATCGAAGAGATAAAAAGCCTTTTGAAAAAAGGGCAACAAATCATTTTCAATCATAATGGAAAAGACCAGGTATGGCTCGATCCTTCGATGTTGTCGCACATAGTGATGAATCTTTTATCAAATGGTATTAAGTTTTCACCCGAAGGCACCTCCATTTTAATAAACTCAAATATATCGGGTTCACTGTTAGAAATAACTGTCAAAGATCAGGGAATAGGAATATCCAAAGACGACCAACAACATTTGTTTGAACGCTTCTATCGCAGTGAGCATGCTGCAGATGTTCAGGGCACCGGGTTAGGATTGTACATAGTACAGAAATATACAGAATTGATGAATGGTAAAGTAGAATGTAAGAGCGAGCCAGGAAACGGGGCTGAGTTTTTAATAAGGATTGAAATGAGGGGCCTGTAAACAATTTTAAGTATTAAGATTTTATAAAAAATATTATGCATGAAAAAGATATTATTAATTGACGATAGTAAAGATCTTCGTGAAAACACAGCCGAAATACTGGAATTGGCAAACTACCAGGTGTTGACCGCAGAAAACGGGAAAGTTGGAGTGGGATTGGCTTTTCGGGAAGATCCTGATTTAATAATATGTGATATTATGATGCCTGAATTGGATGGATATGGCGTTTTGCATTTGCTGCAGAAAAATCCTTCTGCAAGAAATACGCCCTTTATTTTTCTTACTGCCAAAACTGAACATAAAGACTTGCGCAAAGGAATGGAATTAGGGGCTGATGACTATATTACCAAACCATTTACAGGTATTGAATTATTAAGCGCTGT
>DASSHD010000320.1:0-10678 GCA_035693085.1 Hanamia sp.
ATAGGAGGATCTAATAATCCTGTGGGCCTTACAACCTGCTCTACAACGATGCCACCCGTTTTCTCCAATTCAAAATCACCAGGAGTAGCGCTTACAAAAATGGTTTGATTCAGCATGTTTTCAAATTCATTAAAATTAAGCGGACGATTGTCCAATGCTGATGGCAAACGAAAACCATAATCAACTAATATTAATTTTCGTGAACGGTCGCCGCCATACATTCCGCTTACCTGGGGAATGGTTTGATGGCTTTCGTCAATAATGCATAAAAAATCGTTAGGAAAATAATCTAACAAACAAAACGGGCGCGTTCCCGGTTCCCGTCTGTCAAAAAAACGGGAATAGTTTTCTACACCGTTACAATAACCCAATTCACGAATCATTTCTACATCATAATTCACTCTTTCAGAAATTCTTTGAGCTTCAATATATTTTCCGGATTCTTTAAAGTATTCTGATTGCCTCGCGGCCTCATCCTGTATTTCATAAAGGATTTGCTGTAGTTTATCTTTTGGCGCAATGTATAAATTAGCAGGGAAAATGGCCGCATTATCAACCTTTGCAATTCTCTTCCCCGAACTCAATTCCAGCGTTTCAATACTTTCAATTTCATCGCCAAAAAAAGTAATCCGGTAACCATTATCCATGTACGGAAGATTGATGTCAACCGTGTCACCTTTTACGCGGAAGGTTCCTCTTGCAAAGTCTCCCTGCGTTCTTGAATACAAACTATTTACTAACGAGTGCAAAAATCCCTGGCGGCTGATAACCTGTCCTTCTTCAATTCGCACAACACCTTCGGCAAAATCTTTCGGATTCCCGATTCCATAAATGCAACTCACGCTCGCCACAACAATAATATCTCTTCGTCCGGTTAGAAGTTGCGAAGTCGCCGCGAGCCGTAATTTGTCTAATTCTTCATTAATGCTTAAATCTTTTTCGATGTATGTATCGCTGACCGGCATGTACGCTTCGGGCTGATAATAATCATAATAAGAAACAAAATAACCAACCGAATTATCAGGAAAAAATTGCCGGAACTCGCCATACAACTGTGCTACCAACGTTTTATTATGAGTAAGAACTAAGGTTGGCCTTTGTACGTTTTGAATTACATTGGCCATAGTAAATGTTTTACCACTTCCTGTAACACCCAGCAATGTTTGATACTTTTCTCCCGTAAGCACACCTCTGGTAAGTTGCTCAATAGCTTCTGGTTGGTCACCTGCGGGTTGATATTGTGAATTGAGTTGAAAACGCATAAGGGAGATGCAATTTACAATGGAAAGAGTAAAATAAAAGTTATGAAAAATAAGATTGAAGATCACGGGACCTTTTCAGGAACAGGGGCTCTTTTGTTTTATTTTTTCTTCAATCCAGACAAGTAGTTTTCCAAAGCAGCTACCATGCTTTGAGCTTTAGGCTGGGGTGCTATTATATCCGGATTAAAACCGGCTGCAATTACTGCCTTTCGGGTATTATCGCCAAAAGCGCCTATTAAGGTTCCGTTTTGATTAAAATGGGGACAGTTTTCAGTAAAACTTTTAACACCGAGAGGGGTAAAAAAACAAATGATCTCATAATGATGTTTTTCCAGAATTTCTTTTACATCATTTGAGATAACTTCGTAAAGTACCGGTATAGCGTAATCGCAATTATTTGAGTTAAGCCAGCTAGTAATTTCACTGTCGAACGAATGTGAACAGGGATATAGGAATCTTTCTTGTTCCTTATATTTATTGATTACCTCAAAGAGGTTATTACTGGTTCCATCACTGCTATAAAACACCTTACGTTTGCGATATAAAATAAATTTTTGGAGATAGAGTGCCACTGATTCTGTAATGCAGAAATATTTAACATCCTGTGATACTGTTAATCTCATTTCTTCGCATATTCTGAAAAAATGATCAATTGCATTACGACTATTGAAAATTACAGCTGTGAAGGAAGATATATCAATTCTTTGCTTCCTGAATTCCTTTGATGCAATAGGCTCTACTCTGATAAACGGCTCAAAACTAAGATTGATCTTATATTTTTTTGCCAGCTCGAAATAAGGGGATTTTTCATTTTCCGGTTTAGCCTGTGTAATCAGGACGTTTTGAATATCCTTTACTGTTTTTGTATCTTTTAGTTCAGTGTGTATGTCCATTGTAGAATTCATGCAGTATGCTGCAAAGTTAAGTTTTTTTGTCAAGAATAAACGCGTTAAAAAAACAAGGAATACGTTCCAATTTTGGGTATAACATCCCCTGAAATATACGTTCCGCCTGGTAAAAAAATCAAATTCTGCTACTTTAGTGCGGTTGCCTTGCATTGGCCCAATATTCTAAAATAATCTGTCCCAGGCAAAATCTTTTAAATTAAATAATCAACGGCTAATTTATAAATAATGACCAACGGAATGATCTCACCACCCGCTATATAAATGAGAAAATGAAAGGGATTTAGCGGCATCTTTTTTTCAATAGCGCCATAACTTTTCACATACCTCGATATGAAGAACAATACTAAAAACATGAAGGACAGATTAGTTACTATAGGTACCCATTCCCTTTTTAAGAAAGCAAGTAAAATAATTATTGGAACCAGCAGAATACCTGTAATTTTATTAACCAGGAAAATGGCGAAAATGTAATTATCCGTTGTCTGGCTGATATCTGCTACCCATCCCATAAATTTAAGAATGCAATATTTGAAAAAATAAAGTAACGCAACGCTAAGTATGCAAAAAGGCAATAATAATTTACTGCTGATCAGGCGTGGAGGATGGTATATGCCAAAAAGCAGCCAGATATATACTCCCACGGAAATAGCAAAAAATATATTTAAAATCAACGATGGTAATTTAGCCTGCAAAAGCTGGTCGGCAAGTTGTGTTTGCCGGAGCGAAGTGTTAAAATAGACTCTGAATAAATTGTTGAAGTATCCTTTGTAAAATGTTTTAAAAAGTGCGAGTATCAAGACAATTATACATAAGGAGTAAAATAAAAATTCTTTCCCGGAAGCATGACGACCTTCTTCAATAAAAAAAACAGGTGCATCTTTCACATTAATAAACCGGCTTCTTACCAATAATTTATTAATATCGAAATGATTTGATTTTAATGGAGTTATACCAGAAACTGCAATTGTATCCGGGTTACTATTTTTCCCTGAACTATCATTCTCTATTTTATTCTGTACGGTTATATTCTGAATTGCTGAAGCACTATTTCTTTTCCTATTTAGGGTGTCATTTAATAAAATAGGTTTTCGCCTTTTTTGTGCTTTTGCTGTATCTGTGATGTTTTTTTTGATTGTAGAAATTGCCTTTTCATTAACAATCTTTTTATCTGTATCAGATTTTTGGGGTAATGAAGTATCACTTATATCCTGTGCGAACGATGGCGTAGAGCAGAAAATAATTCCTGTACTTATAAAAAAATAAATTAAAAGTTTCATTTTCATTCCGTCAAAAATAGTTGATATATCCAAAAGAAATCTTGGAAGCGTTTCTGAGGTCAAAATTTACATCATTTCTTTTGCCGACTGCATAATTCAAATTCAATAGCCCAAATTTAGTTTCAAATGCCAATCCTATCCCTCCGCTTATGAATGAATTAGAGTACGCTGTATTTAGAAATTTTGTCTTGGTAAATCCAATATCCGAAAATCCAAAAAAATACGAATTAATACCCACGAGGTACCGGTATTCGGCAGTGAAAACGGCATATCTGTTGGCATAAATGCTTTCCTCGTCAAAACCACGCAGTAATTGATACCCGCCAATCCTGAATAATTCATTTCGGAAAGTTTGGGGGCTTTCAAGAATACCCACACTCAGTGCAGTTTTAAAAGTACTGCTTCTGCTGATTGGGAAATAATGCGCACCCGAAGCAATTATTTTAAATTGATACGTTTTTAGTTTAATAGAATCGTACAAAGAATTAAAATCAAATGCAGAATCGGAGGGATCTTTAAGATTTATGATATCGTTGTTCTTTGTTGTTTTTTTTATTCCGGCAGTTGCCGTGATATCAAATTCATTTCCTTTTCGGGGATTGAGCCTGTAATTTGTATTTACAAAATGATAACCAATACCCACATTTCCCGAACCTACATCAATATTAGGAGGTAACTTTTTTGAAATAATAATCTGGTTTGTGTCTATACCTCCCGCAAGCAAATAGCTTTGTTCATTTTGATAAAATATTTTAAAAGTTTTGGATGAAGAAATAATATAATGAACACCTAAAATTCCATTGAGCTGAAGATATGATGAATCGCTTTTCAAAAGATCAAAAGCAAAATCGAATCCGAAATTGGAATTAAAAATATAAGGATGAGTGTAGCCCAGGTTTAACCTTGGCGACTTAGGTTGCAATTGTTGCCAGTTTACTAAAATACTTTCCCCATTCCCCAATGTATTTTTCAAGTCAAGATGAACATCTGCGGTTATTTGTGCTTTGCCGGTTATCGTATTTCCCGGCTGAAAACCTACAAGTGCATTTATCTGGCTGCTTCGTTTAGGCTCCAGATACAGATTAAGAGTGGCCCCTGTTCCATACATGCTTACATCCCAGGCTTGCTGTTCCTGTAAAAAAGGAAGATCCTTTAATAATTTACTTACATCTTTCAATTTTTCATAATTATAAAGGCTTCCTTTTGATATGCCCAGATAATGTTGCAGAAATAAATTTTTAATTTTTACTTTTCCGTAAATCCTGATGCTGTCAATATGATAAAGCGCTCCTTTTTTTACAGACAATTGCGCCTTAATACTATCATTTCTTATTTCGATATTATTCAACGAAACTTCTGCAAAAGGGAAACCATTATTTTCATAATATTCAATGATTTTCTCCTGTTCAGCACGTAATCGGGGAAAGTCTATTATTTTATTTTCAAATTGTTTCTCATTCCAGCCAATATGATCCAATACATTAGGATCTATACTGTCTGTAGATATTTGCACCCATTTATATTTTTCTCCCAGGTATATTTTTACTGTTGCATGAGCAGAATCATAAAATACAGAATCAAGAGAAGATGCAGGAAATCCTTTACTCAAAATAACCGCAGGCAATTTATTGATGTAAATTTCTGCCTGGGATTTAGTTTCAAAAATGGTTTTTAATCCCAATTGCTGTATTTTATACGAAGAATCTTTGCCGGATAAAATATACCGAACCTCATATTTCTTTTGACAAAAAACATTACCCGGTATTAAACAGATCATTAGAAAAATAAGCAAAAAAATTTTGCTCAGGTATTTCGCGATTGCTGGTTTCATTTTGACCATTCAAATCTAAATTGAAATTCTGAAAGAGTACGGTTCCTGCAAAAACAGGAAGAATTAAGGAAATAAAATATTTGTATTATACTCCGCAAATAAATTAATGAATTTCTCAAACTCAAAGATTTTATCAGTTTTGTTCAATTGAAAGCATAATTACAGTAAACGATCTTTTAATATGAATTTGTATTTAGCTATTCAATAGTAACCGCGTTCTTAGTTTGAACCAACCTTTTCACAAGAGATAAATTAATGAATTTTCAAGTTATCCAATTTATTTTTTGTTTACTTAGGCAGTATAATTCGTGTTAATTCGTGAAATTCGTCGCGATATTTTAAAACTTAAACTTTTGGCAGGTATTTATATTCATATTCCTTTTTGCAAACAGGCCTGCTATTATTGCAATTTTCACTTTTCTACTTCCATAGCTCTTAAACATGAAATGATCAATTCTATAATAAGAGAGATTGAAATAAGAAGTTCTTTTTTACAAAATGAAAATGAACCTACCATCATTTCAAAAAATGAAATGATAGAAACTATTTATTTTGGAGGAGGTACTCCGAGCTTGCTTTCGTCAAATGAAATTCTTTCAATTATTTCTTCTATAAAGCAAAATTACAAGATAGCACCCGGTGCGGAAATTACCCTGGAAGCCAATCCTGATGATATTACTGTTGAAAAATTAAATGAATGGAAACTTGCGGGTATCAACCGGTTGAGCATCGGCGTACAATCTTTTATAGAAAGAGATCTGAAATGGATGAACAGGGCGCATGATGCTGCGCAGGCATTAATTTGTATTCAACTTGTTGTGGAAGCCGGTTTCGATAATTTTTCAATTGATCTTATTTTTGGAACTCCCGGCCTGAGCGATACAGAATGGAAAGAAAATGTACAAAGAACAATAGAATTGAATGTACCACACTTAGCTTGCTATGCCCTTACAGTTGAACCCAAAACGGCATTGCAAAAAATGATTGCGCTTAAAAAGAAAAAAGATATAAATACCGATGCGCAGGCAGCGCAGTATTCCATGCTCATGCAAATGATGCGGGACGCAGGTTATAAGCATTATGAGATTTCCAATTTTGCCAAACCTGGCTTCAGAAGCAGACACAACAGTAGCTACTGGCAAGGGAAAAAATATATCGGCATCGGTCCTTCGGCACATTCCTATAATGGCAAAATAAGGATGTGGAATAAATCGAATAACTCTTTATACATTAAATTCTTACAAAATAATACGATTCCTTATGAGAAAGAAATCCTTTCAGACACTCAGAAAATAAATGAATACGTTATGATTTCTTTGCGTACTATAGAAGGGATAGATTTACAATTTATCGAAAAAAAATTTTCAGAAAATGAACGTAGGAGAATCGAAAACATAATTGAAAAGAAAGTGGAAAGAAAAATGATAGTGGTTAATGGCGATAAAATTATTTTAACTGATGATGGGAAATTATTTGCAGACAGGATTGCTGTAAAATTATTTGTATAAAATCTTAAAAATAAATTTTCCTGATTTTAAAAATTGAATCTCATAAGCATTTACAAAGATTCAAAAATTTTTATTTTATTGTAAAGTGTTTTCCGGTCAATATTTAATATCTCTGCGGCCCTGGTTTTATTAAAATTCACATCTTTCAAAACATTCATTATGGTTTCATATTCAGCTTTAGCGGCTGCGTCCTTGAGATCTATATCTTTGTATTGTGAATTGTTACCCGATGAATTCACTTCATCATACACTTGCTGCAACACCGATTGAGTAATTTCCCAGGGCAACACCTTCGAATTTATTTTCCCGGAGGGTGTAAGTAAAACAGCGCGGCGTACCACGTTTCTGAACTCTCTAAGGTTGCCTGGCCAGGAATAGTTCAAAAACATTTCTTCTACGTCTTCGTCATATCCCTCTATATTTTTTTGCAGTTCTTCGTTGGTTCTGTCAAGAAAAAATTGTGCAAAAAGAGGGATATCTTCTTTTCTGTTTCTTAACGGAGGAAGATTGATAGAAAATTCGTTGAACCTGTGGTAAAGGTCTTCACGGAATTTACCTTTCCGATAAGATTCCTGTAAGTTCTCATTGGAAGCTACAATGATTCTTATATCCACTTCCATTTCTTTGGTACCTCCTACTCTTTTAAATTTTCTTTCCTGGATCACTCTTAATAAAGAAGCCTGCACATCTTTTGGCAGATTAGAAACTTCATCTAAAAACAGGGTGCCACCATTAGCCAGTTCGAAATGCCCTTCTTTATCAGTTACTGCTCCGGTAAAAGCTCCTTTTACATGCCCGAAAAGTTCGCTTCCGGATAAATCTTTTGACAGAGTGCCACAATCCATTGCTACGAAAGGTCTTCCTTTGCGATTGCTGGCTTCGTGAATGGTTTTGGCAATTACTTCTTTTCCTGTACCACTTTCGCCATATATAATTACGCTGTAATTGGTAGGCGCTACCATTTCTATCTGCCTGTAGATTTTTGCCGTTTCACTATCCTGCCCTATCAGGTATTTATTATTTGATGAAAGTTGGTAAACTCTTTTCTTTTGAGAGGCATCGGAGGAGTTTTTTGATTGGGGTTTTAAAGGTTCAGTTATAGGACTGGCCAATGCTTTCTCAATCACATTGATAACTTCATCAGGGATGAGAGGTTTGGTTATATAATCGAACGCGCCGAGTTTAATAACATCTACTGCGATTTTTATATCAGAATATCCGGTGATAATAATAACAATGGTTTTTGGATTGGCCTCTTTTATTTTCAATAAAACAGTCTTTCCGTCTTTATCACCAAGCCGGAAATCGCACAAAACTATATCAAAATGGAACTCATTAAATTTAGCAATCCCCTTTGCACCGTTATGAGCTACTTCTGTGTCGTATCCTTTTTTTTCAAGATATCGGCTTAATAAAGCACACATATCAAAATCATCGTCAATAATAAGTATTCTTTTATTCATAAATTGTGTGTAAATAACATTAGGTTGCACCAAAGTTAATGTAAATCTTTGTTTTTTAATTCCGGCGATGAAACTGTTTTTTCTTCCAGTTCCACCCATTCAGCATACTCATTGGGAATTATATTTCCTCCATATAGTTTAGTCTGCACTTTAGTAAATTCTGCACCAAGATACAAAATAATGGAACTATAATAAACCCACACCATAAAAATGATAATAGAACCTGCAGCGCCATATAAAGAAGTTAAATTACTTTTTCCCAGATAAAACCCTATCCCCATTTTTCCGATTGTAAAAAAAATTGCAGTAACAAAACCTCCAAGCAATACATCTTTCCATTTAATCTTTGCGTCGGGTAAAATTTTAAAAATCAGAGAAAACAAAAACCCTGTAATCAACAAAGATAAAGTTGCCTCAGTGATCCCGATAAAATAAGTGCTGTAATTTTTGAGGTAATTTGATATTAATTGTCCAAAGGCATTTACCAACGCATTAAGCAGTACTGACACAATCATAATAACACCAATACTCAATATCAATGAAAACGACAATAAACGGGTTATGAGTAATTTCCACCAGACTTTTTTTGCCTTTATCCTTAATCCCCATATTTTATTTAACGAATCCTGTATCTCACCAAATATACTTGTAGCCCCGATAAACAAAATGATAATACTTATTACACTCGCCATGTAGCTATTTGTATTAAGATGAATATTTTTAATAGTATCTTGTATTTGCATTGCCGCCAGGCTTCCTACCAGGTGATTTAGTTGATCGTATATCTGCCCTTCCATAGCTTCTTTACCAAAAAAAAATCCCAAAAGCGCACTCACAATTACCAGCAATGGTGCAATAGAAAAAACTGTGTAATAAGCAAGTGAAGCACTGTATTTTAAAATATTATCAGCTGAAAATTCTTTAAAAACCTGTTTGATATATGAAAATATGGAACCGAAAACTTTTGTGATGCTCATCTGTAAAAAAGATTAGTAACGTGTAAAATACTAAAAACTAGCCGAAAAGATTTAAGAGATTTTCTAAGATTTTTTTAAAGAGTGAAAAATAATGATGCCGTACAAACAATCGTAAATTTTATTATTTTTTTAATTACTTTTTGATGTAAAGTACTTAAATACCCGAAAATTGATTTATAAAAAAAATTACTCATTTCGTGGAGGCATTTCCCCAAATTATATAAAGACATGTACTTATAATTATTTCTCTTATTTAATATTATAGGGAAGATAGATTTTTTATACATAAATATATTTTGGCAAAGTTTTCGGTAGTAAAATAAATAAATTCTTGCGTCATTTAATTTCAATCTTTTAAAAAATGAGAAGCTTTTTTTACATCGTTGCAATAATCCTGATAATTATTTGGGTGGTATCTTTTTTAGTTTATCATGTGGCAGGCGGATTAATTCATATCCTCCTAATAATTGCAGTGATATCAATTATACTTGGGGTGATTAGAAAAGCGTGATCTGCAGATTGTAAAATAGGATTTGTGGTTTTTTGTTCCTCTACTGTTAATTATTTACTTAAACATAAATTTTTTAATCTTAAAATCAAAAAACAATGGGAAACTTATTGTATTTAATCGCAGTAATTCTGGTAATAATATGGGCCATTTCCTTCCTGGGAGGATTTTATACCGGCGGCATTATCCATATTCTATTAGTAATTGCTATTATAGCTATCATTCTTGGAATTATAAGAAGGGCAGCCTGACAGAATCAAAAAAGAGAAATCAGAATCATTTTTTCACAATTAAAAAACTCCAATTGCTTTCAAAAATAAAAATGAGAAAGAAATCGTAGAGTTAAAAAAGAAAATACATCACTAAATCATAAAAGTGATAGTAAACAAGGTACCTTTTCCAGGTTCACTTTCTGCCGAAATACTTCCTTTGTGGCCCAAAATTATATTTTGTGTATTAGCAAGCCCCAGCCCGTTGCCTTTTTCTTTTGTAGTAAAGTAAGGTTCAAATAACCTGCTTACTTCTTCCTTTGACATACCTCTTCCATTGTCTGAGATTTTCACGATACAACGGTTGTCTTTTTTGGAAGTACTTATTTCTAAAATGCCGTTTTTATCCATCGCCTCAATAGCATTTATAATAATATTCAAAAATGCAATTTTCACTTTGTCCACATCTACTGCAATAGGACAAATTTCTGTATCATATCGTTTTATCACTTGTATCCGATTCAATGCTATTCTATCTTTTGCCATTTGAAGACTATCATCTAAAACCTGGTTGATAGGAACTTTTGAAAAAGTAAGTTCCGTCACTCTTGTAGTGGAGAGCAGATCGCTTACCAATTGATTGATCCTTTCTGAATTACGGGTAATCATAGTAAATAACATTCCATTATTTTGATTGTCATCCAATTCAGAACGCAATTGTTCTGTTGCAAGATT
>DASSHD010000321.1:0-3858 GCA_035693085.1 Hanamia sp.
ATTTGCTCTAATTTCTAAACCGGTACCACGATGAATTAGCCTTCACTCCATTTTCACTTTTTCAAACCGAATTACGAATAATTTGAAAACTGGAAGTTTCGCCGTGCATACTTTTAATCGTAATTGTTGAAAATTTATTCGATATCCAAAAATTGGAACAGGTGAGAATATTCCGTGTCATTTTGAATAAAAATCTGTCATCATAAAATAGTAAATAGTAATGGTTAGGATTACTATGTAGAGTGATACCAATCATTATTAAATCCCGGTTAAGAGAAAAATTTGCACTTGTGCGAATTACGAAAATAACTATCTGAGGAAAGTTTATCACGGACCCGGCAAAAAACATGGGAAGAAAAACCCAAACCGTAAGGTTCTATATTACGGTCTTCGGCGATGCGCAAAAAGATAATACGGTCGAGCGTTTGTGCACTACAAAGTTGAGTTCATCTTCATTAAGCTGTTGATTGATTACGTAACGCAATATTTTGTGCCAGCATAATGCGCCATTCATACAGCGAAGCGAGAAGCTCTTGGCTCCTTTTTTATTAGTATCGCTTACCACAAACTTGTCGAAACTGCCTTTTAAAACACTCGATTTGAAAAAAGTGTTCCTGATAAAATCAAATTCATCCGGATATTGTTTATAAGTAAGGTATTTCACCCGCTCCTTGCTTGCTTTATCAGCAGGGTTTGGTTTTTTGGTACAATCATAAACCGCAAACTCTTCAAAATCAGTAATCAGACTTATGGGCAGTTTGGCGTTCCATTTCCTATCAGCGCACCTGGTAAGTGGGTGCTACATCTTCTTTCACCAATACGCTTGGCTTTTTGGCTTCTACAAAAAATAACCGCTTGCCACCGGACAGCCTGAAAGAATAGTCGGGTGCTTTGGTAGCGCCGCCAATCTTCAGTTTATCTTCATGTATCACTCCGCGGTAAGCTTCTGTATTTCTCATCAAATTATCCACACCCCTGCCCAAGGCTTTAAAGAAAGGATTGATAAAATCGAGCCTTGTTTGCGTTTCATTATAATCACTTTTTTATAAGAGAGTAGTTGTTCATTGAATCTTTGTATTAGCGAGGATATTTGATTGTAAGCTTCTTCTTTCGTGAACTTGCAGTTATATTATGATTTCAAATTTATGGGAAAAGCCTGAAAGTGTTTTTTTTGCTGCACCAGGATTGTCTGAACTATGATTTTTGTGATTTAAGATCAGGATTACCAATAGTCCAAAGATTGCAACCTTTGAAAAAAAATCCTGAAAATCTTTTCATCATGTGAACCCTGGTTCAGACAAATTATTTACAGTGAACAAACAAATAATTCAAATTTTTATTTTTCCTCTTGTCTTCAGTTCCTGTTTTTGAATATGCTTCTTTACTCTCTGACTAAAAATTAACTTTGGTTACTTTTGAAAAGAAACCGGCAACCTATTTTATACTTTTCTGTTGAGTTTGACGTTAAATTTTACGTTAGGGCAATTTCAATGTATTTAAATTGCATATATCTTCAACTAATACATTTAAGGTATTATTTTTTTAGCCAGTTAAGTTGCTTTCAATGAAAAAAGATTTACGAAGTTCCTCAGCTCTTTGGTTGATTTTGTTAGTTTATGTTGCCATATTTATTTTATTGGTTGTAATTAAAAATATTCAGTTTTGGCAGATTCGAAGTGTAAGCACCAGTTTAGTAGAATATGTTTCGAAATCTACGTTCCGCCAATCAAATTTTACGAATTTAGAAAACAGCGTTATCAATGAACAGATTTCTGTATTAAAATTATTATCTAATCCCGCTGAAAATAAAAACCTGGAAATAATAGGTATTATAAATTCAGAAGTTATAAAAAACGACAGCAATCTGGCTGCTTCCTCCAAATTTATTTCTACTCAAAAGGAGAAAGATATTTTTGAGAAGTTGAAAACTGTTTCAAAAGAAAAACAGGAAAGGCTTACTGCTTTTTTTCAATTATTTAAGCAGGCAGAATATGAGGAAGCAAACAAAAATTATGAGGAGAGTTTGTTACCCCTATACCGTGAATTTCAATTTAGCAATAAATCTCTTTTAAAAACTATAAGCAACAGGGATAAAAATGAAATAGAACTTTTAGAGGGAACCATAAATACTACGAATAAAATTAATTTCGGGATAAGTATTGCATTATTAATCCTTTTAATCTTTTTAGGAATAAACCTGGCGAATATTGGAAAAATAAACATGAAAACGCGTTTGGAACTGAAGGAAAGCGAGCACAAATACAGGGCATTAAGTGAACGAACGAATGAAATAATTGAAAGGTGCGATGCAAACTGGAAATTTGTATTTGCCAATGACTCTTTTAAAAAAAGACTGGAATATAATGACGAGGACCTTTCTAAACTATATTTTTCAGACATACTGGCGGAAGGGACTTTTGATTTTGATGGCTTATTGAGAAAAGATGGAGAAATTGTCTCCAATGTGCAGAGAGTCTTTAATAGTAAAAGCGGAAATAAAATATATCTTGAAGGCAATATTGTCTTAGAATACAGAGATGGCGAATTTATAGGTTCGATGGGGTTTTTTAATGATGTAACAGAAAAAAAGCAACTTGAAGAAGCGTTAATTTCTTCTGAATTAAAATTCCGAAGTTTTTTTGATGTCGCTCCTATTTCAATGGGCGCGTTTGACCCGAAAACCTTAAAGTTCATAATGGTAAACAAGGCAGCAGTTGAGCAATACGGTTTTAGTGAAGAAGAGTTTTTGAATAAAACCATATTTGAGATAACAAGGAACGCGGATATTTCAAAAATGGAAGATGATATCAGGATGATGAAAGAAGATGTTATCCACTCAAACAAAAATAAAATTTACAAACTAAGGCTGAACCACTTTAAGAAATCAGGCGAAAAAATAGACGTTGAAATTTATAGAGCGCCTATAATAATTGATGGTAAAGATTGCATATTAACGATTGCAATTGATGTTACTGAACGAAACCAGATTGAAAATAAAATGACCAAAGCCATTATAAAAACGCAGGAGGAAGAGAGATATGAAATTGGTGGCGAACTACATGATAATATTTGCCAGATTCTTGCTACAACAAAAATGACCCTCTCCATGATGAAGCCTTCTTTAACCCCCTCTGTAATTGATTTGTATAATCAGTCTTCTGAAGGGATTATGATGGCGATTGAAGAAATCAGGAATTTATCTCACCGGTTAGCTCCTTCCTTTTTTGACAATACAAAACTGGAAGAAGCTTTTGAAGGTTTGTTCAAAACTTTCAACGTAAGGGATACCTATAACATCTCCATGAATTTCGACAGCAATGTTAAAAAATATCCTATTAACCAGGAAATTCAATTATCGCTTTACCGGATTTTACAGGAGCAATTAAGAAATATTATTACCCACGCAAAATGTACTTCTATTGAAGTCGGGGTTTTTATTAAAAATGATAAACTCGAAATGCGGATAGCAGACAATGGAATAGGATTTAATAGGAACCAGGTTAAAGATGGAATTGGATTGTCAAATATGAAAAGGCGCGCAGAAATAATTTCGGGTGAATTTCATATTAATTCATTTCGGGGAAAGGGGTGTGAAGTAATAATAGCCATTCCTGTTGCTAAAACCTTACATGAAGCAAGCACTGAAAAATTAAATAATAGCAGCTTCAAAACATCCAATGCTAATTTTGAGAAAATTATTATACTTACCTGCAAACGAGGAGCTATAAAAGCCCCTCATCAGCAAAAGAATAATACCCCTCGCTGGTGACGATGACGTGATCTATCACTTTTATATCAAGATACATCCCAGCTTCTTTAATCTTTCTTGTCAATTCTTCATCGGCTCTGCTTGGTTTA
>DASSHD010000322.1:0-3012 GCA_035693085.1 Hanamia sp.
GACAGCCGGTTGAAAAAAATTGATCTTTTAAAACAGGAATTATCGCCTGGTATAAAGGGATTGCAATACTTAATGCAAACTTCCAGTGGAAAAAACAAATTGAACCTGCTTGCTGAAGGCCAGGATACAAATAAGTATAAGAAAAAGCAAATTATTTACTCGGAAGGGAATCATCCTAACCGGCTTTATTATGTAGTAAAGGGAAAAGTAAAAGCCTATAAAACCAATGATAATGGCAAGGACCTGGTTACAGAACTTTTTTCTCCGGGCGATTTCCTGGGTTATGTTGCCATGCTGGAAGATACCCCCTATAAAGATTCTGCGACAGCATTGGAAGAAACTGAACTGGCCATCATTCCCCGTGAAGATTTTGACCAACTAATCAATAATAATAAAGAAGTCGCTCAAAAATTTATCGGGCTGCTTGCAAAGAATATTACCGAGAGAGAAAATCTATTGATAAATATTGCATACAATTCTTTACGAAAAAAAGTAGCTGATGCACTCTTAATCCTGTATAAAAAATATCACCAGGCTGCGGAAGATACGAATGCAATGGTAATAAGCCGGGGAAGCCTTGCCGCCATCGCAGGTACGGCAAAGGAATCGCTTATCCGCACACTGAGTGATTTTCGGAGTGAAGGGCTTATTGATATAAAAGATGAAGGCAGTATTTTAATTCTTGATTTGAAAAAGTTAGAAACTTTACTCAATTAAGACAAGAATTTAAAACAACGGAAAACCTGGCAGGTTTTCTGATCGATAAAATAAAAATAGAAATTTTTAAGAATTGTTTGTTTACTGCAAACATCAGGGGGCGTATTCCGGATTTCCTCTTCTCTGGCAGCAGTTTTCTAAATCTCAATCTTCCTGTTTATTTCATTTTCAAAATTATTAAATGCCAGCTTTAAACTGTTGAAGTTATTTGCTGAAGTAATCATATCGTTATGCAATGTTGCCAATTTTCTTTCAACTGTTTTTATTGCCTGCCTATTGGCAAATAAGTCGTTAGTAAATAAATCATATAAACCGGCGATATCTTTTCTTAATAAATATATTATCTCATCTTCACTGATAAATTGAGATTGAAAGGCCTCTATTTCTTCCAGGCAATTTGGATTAAAGTTATTTTTGAGAATACCCGAAAGCCGGATTTTCATCAAAACATTTTCTTCCATCTGCGAGTTAAGCAATTGCTTCCATGATTCAATTTCAAATTGAAATTTTTTTAATTCTCTCCCGGGTATATTATTATGATTGTTCATTTTAATTTTCATAAAGTTTATGGGTTGTTTGCTTTCTGCCATAAAGATATTCATGTAATGAGAAGAGGGCAAGGACTCCGGTTACCAGTTAATTAATATGATATGAAACATTGGGCTTTATTAGAATGATTTATTTTAGATTGATATAGCTTGAAAATAAAGAAATGGTTTGAATACTAAAATACCCCGGCATTTTACAGGCGGGGCATTTTAAAATCAGGTCAAAAATTTTGCAGGTTATTTAACTGCAATTTGTTTGCTGATTGACATTTTTTTTGCCTCTTCCTTTTTATGCAAAACCACGTTCAATACGCCATCCTGGTATTTGGCGTCTATCTTGTCCATGTTCACTTCATCGGGTAGAGTGAAACAGCGTTCAAAAGATGAATAGCTGTATTCCTTACGGGTGAATTTTTCCCCGTTTTCATCAGCCCGCTCTTCTTTTTCGCTACTGATTGTGAGAAGATTGCCTTCTAATTTAATTTCAAAATCATCTTTTTTCATACCGGGCGCAGCCATTGATACCAGGTAGTCATCCTTTCTTTCTGTAATGTTTACAGCGGGAATATTCGTCGCTCTGGCCGGTAAGCCGCCATTAAACCAATCATTCCAGGGATTGAAGAAGTCTTCAAAAAGTGAGGGCATTCTCTCAACTCTTCTTGCTAATGTTTGTGTTTTCATAATTGTTTATTTTAATGGTTATATAATTTTGTGTGTCTTGTCTGGCAAAAGTAGCAAGAGTATTCTGCTGTAACAATGACGGCAGTCAAGAAGAACAATGAGATTGGTCAGGGGTTTGTTTCGTTAAATTTTACATCTGAGAACCAGGGTATCTTTTTAAAGAACATTCAACAACTATCATCAAACAAGTTAGCAGTCGTTATTTTTGAGATTGAAACCGGGAATTTCCGGAAGTAAAGACTCATCCAGCCCTTTGATAATAAGTGGCAATTTTTAAGTTGCAGGGTGGGATGTTTGGAAAGGAAAAGTGAAGAGGTAAATAGGATTGCCAACCTTTGAAAGGTTGGCAATCCCCGGGGAAAAATAAAAGCCACTTCCAATGAGAAATGACTTTTTGTTGCGAAGGGAGGGTTCGAACCTCCGTCCGCCGGTTGGCGGATATGAGTTTATATGGGATTTACTATTTTTTGATTAATTCCCGAATGAAATCTCTGCCGGTAGCAGATTTTAATTGTTTTTCTCTTTTCAATTGCTTCCTTTTGAACATATTTTTCCTGGTAGATAATTGTCCATGGTCTGAAATTTTTAGTCCATCCTTTTTTTGATAGTTCATTGTGTGATTTAAAACGCTGCTCCGGATTGGAAGTCATTCCTATGTAAATCTTATTAAATTTTCCTGAGAATAAAACGTAAACAGTGAACATGGAACTGTCTGAATTTATTTATATTGACATAACATTTGAAAATTAGAAAACCCACATTCCTGTGGGTTCTGAAAGTTTTTTGTTGCGAAGGGAGGGTTCGAACCTCCGACCTTCGGGTTATGAGCCCGACGAGCTACCGCTGCTCTACTTCGCGATTTAGGAGTGCAAATGTAAGGGCTTCACCACTTGTCACCAAATTTATATATCATAATATAGGTTAAAATCACTACCATCCGGAAGTCAAAAAAGATAAATAGCCCATATTACCTTTGAGGTGACAAAACTTCATAAATATATGGGACTATTTACACGCAATAAAAGTAACAAGAAGCCAATCATAAAACAAATTTTAGAACTCATAC
>DASSHD010000323.1:0-7096 GCA_035693085.1 Hanamia sp.
CGGACAGGTAAGCGGTAATAAGGGAATATCAAATTTCTGGATGGTAAAGGTGAATAACTCAGGTACCTTATTATGGCAGCAATGTTTTGGTGGGAGCAAGGTTGATGAGCCCACTTCGGTTCTATCTACACCAGATGGGGGATCGATCGTAATAGGTAATGCCTCCTCAAACGATGGAGACATTAGTGGCAACCACGGTGGGGGAGATATTTGGGTACTAAAACTTAGTCCGGGATTTTTATTACCTCTTCGGCTACTTTCTTTTAATTGTTATCGTGAAAATAATTTTGTTATTACTCAATGGCAGACTGCAAATGAAGACCATGTCAAAAACTTTGTCGTTGAACGTAGCTATGCAGGATTAACATTTGATAGTATCGGATCGCTTCCTGCAAAAGGAAATTTGCAAAGTATAAATAATTACCAGTTTACTGATGTATCGCCATTTGCTACAAATGGAAATGTGATTTATTATCGTCTTAAAACTACCGATATAGACGGTAGATACAGTCTTAGTAATATTGTAGCTGTCAGGTTAGAAAATCATTCCATTATAAGTGTCAATCCTAATCCGGCACATAATGTTTTATCAATAAATATAGAATCAGGAAAACAAGAAAAAATCGAACTGTATATCTGTGATGTTGAAGGACAAATTTTACAACGAAAGCCTCTTGACTTATTTAAGGGAAATAATTTTATCAATCTGGACGTCTCATCACTTTCGCGAGGTTCTTATTTCCTTATGTTCAACACTGATTCCCACAATTCTTACAAGTGGATAAAAGAATAAGAGATAAAACGGGTTATTCCTTTCTTTTACCAAAATACCTCTTTTCTATTTCTCGTTTGCAACGAGGACTAATTCTATCAATTAAATTATTATACACGATAACCACATCTTAGCGCAAGCTTTATAGTAAAGATTCTGTGAGGTAGCCATGCTTGTGTTCCAATCCCATTCCAATTTCCGTTTATTCTTCACAGTTACACAACAATTCAAAACAGGAAAACGATTTATTTCCCTGTCTGCAGATCAGGCAGGTTTGTTCACTGGCCTTGCGAAGTGAATGCCCTAGCAGGAAAAATGATGTACTGCTATTGGGCTTTTCTAAAATGCATTACCTTCAAAATACACAGATTCAATTTTATACAACGCGTTCTCAAAGAATAAAGGAATAAAGGAATCATTTGTATCACTGTGGCGCAAAAAACGATTACATTTCTTTGTTTTTTTTCACTCACTTATTTTTTCTTTTCCTCATCTACCTGCTCCACAATACAAAACTCTGACTTCAAAGTCAAAGAGCTCTCATAAAGAATTTTAAAAAAATCATCGCCCCATTTTGAGTAAAAAGACATAAAGTTTTCAGTTCTTTCCTGCAAACCATCGTTTGGAAATAATACCGAAAATATTTTATTCAGTTGCTTTTTTTGATCAGTAAATCTTCTTTTTTCAGCGCGAAGCATTTTCTTTTCCAGTGCATTTAACTTCTTCTCATGCTTAGTTTGCAAGGCCGATGTGTGTTCAATAAGAGTAGAATCAATATTGCTTACAATCTCTTTAATGGTTTTATAAATATTTTCAAACTCCTTTTTTTCTTTTTCCAGATTCAAAACAATTTTACTTTCTCTTTTTATAATTTCGTTCAACAAAATTTCTTTTCCTTTAAAAAGTTCTACAGCATTTAGTTTTAGTTTCTGCAATAATTTTTTATATTTTTCATCAATAATTAAAAAAGAATTTCTCAAAACTAAAACCGGATAGGGAATCGAATAATTTTTAAATAAACCAATCAATTGAAGCCAGTAAGCCAATTCCCCACCGCCGCCTATCCAGGCTACATCAGGCAAAATCATTTCCTGGAATAAACCGCGCAAAATTACATTGGGGCTAAAACGTTCAGGATGTTCTTTCAATTCTTTCTTTATATCTTCTTTTGAAAAAGTAATTTCAGTATCATGAACTACAAAATGATCTTCAACAGAAACGATCCTGTTTCGCAAATTATCTTTTAAATAAAATAAATTGATCTCACGCGGATAAGCTTGCGCTTTATAATTTTCAGATAATTTATCAGAAGTATGATTCACAATTTCTGATGAGGTATGATTAAAAATATCATCTTCAAAAACAGAAACCATTTCTCTTTTAAAAGCAGGATCATCAGGAAGTAAAACCAACAATCCATAATCTTTAAATAAATAATGAACAAATAAAAAGGTAGCTTCTTCTACTGTTGATTTTTTTTTGAAACATTTTTTCAATAATTCAATTAATGCATTTCCATATTTTTCAACTGATAATCTTCCTGCAATCTTCTCAATTAATTTTAGAAGGTTATCATCTACATTCATTCTTCCAACCGCACCGGTTTGTTTGGTTCCCCAAACATATTTTTCTCCATCAATTACGATGTGATTCAGTTCTTCCAGATCAGCATCTTCACTTCCCATAAAAAAAACCGGAACAAAATTATATTCCGGTAATTCTTTTTTCAGTAAATCAGCCAGTTTTATAGTATGCAAAATTTTATATACAAAATAAAGATGGCCGGTAAAAATATTGGGCTGGTGTGCAGTACAGATTGTAAAAGTATTTTCATCCAAAAGTGCATGAATATTGGCTTTTACATTATCACAATCATTGAAATCCTTATATTGATCAGTAAATCGCTCAACCAATAACTTACGATTGGTGTTATATTTTTTTCTTTCAATTATGGCAGATTTTATTCCATCCAGGTTAACAGGGTGTTCATAAAAATCTTTTAAAGCAGGGGCTTCGTTTATATAATCCAAAGTAATCTTAGTAAACTCTCCGGTCTGGGAATAAGGGATATATTGCGATTGGAATTTTGTATTCAAAGCCACTTAATTTTTAGGTGCAAAGATAGAATGAAAAAGAAAGATTACACCAGTAAAAGAGTAAGTGATGAACCTTAATGCACTTTCAAAATCTCAATACATTTTTTTAAACTATCATTCCACGATGGAATCTCTAATTGAAGTAATTCCTGAATTTTTGAGGTATCTAAAACTGAGTAAAATGGACGCTTTGCAGCAGTTTTATAAGAAGATGCAGGGATCGGATTTATAATACAATTACTACTAACCAATAATCTAATTTCCTTTGCAAATTCATACCAGGTAGTAATCCCCGCATTACAATAATTTACAATCCCTGAAAAATCTTTTCCCTTTTTCATTTCTTCTATAAACTTCATAATTACTTCAGCGAGGTCTGCTGCATACGTAGGAGAGCCAAATTGATCGTCAACAACATTTATTTCACTTTTTTCTTTAAATAACCGCAGCATGGTTTTCACAAAATTATTTCCGAAAGATGAATACACCCATGAAGTACGAATGATAAGTGTAGCAGGATTCTTGCTTAATGCCAACTCTTCCCCTTTCAACTTTGAACTACCGTAAACATTTATCGGGCCTACGGCGCTTTCTTCTTTCAATGGAATATTTGAACCGCCTTCATACACATAATCGGTAGAAATATGAATAAGTTTAACCTTGTGAATTCTGCAAATATTTGCCAGCCCACTTACAGCATCTGCATTTATTAAAAATGCTTTTTCTTTTTCAGATTCGGCCTTATCTACTGCAGTATATGCAGCACAATTAATACAATAATCAATACGATTCTTTTCAAAAAATAACTCTATCGCTTCCGAATTTTCAATTGGAAGGGTTTCTTTTGTAGTAAACAAAAAATGATTGGAAGAATAGTTTGCTGAGAGGGTTTTTATTTCATTGGCAAGCTGTCCGTTGGCGCCTGTAACTAAGATAGTAACCTTAAAATCTGCAGAAGACATTTATTTATCTTTTCAATCTTTAAAAACAAAATTATACACACTGTTTTCTAATAAAGGATGCAGTTTATCTTTATCCGACACGATAATTTGATCTACAGGGATTTGCCAGTCAATATTCAAAGAAGGGTCGTTCCATGCTATACCGCCTTCGCTTTCTTTATGATAAAATTCATCACATTTATAAAAAACTTCGGCTTTATCGCTTATTACAGAATAACCATGCGCAAAGCCTTTTGGAACTAAAAGCTGTTTTTTATTTTCTCCCGAAAGCATAATAGTATATGCCTTACCGTAAGTAGGAGAATTTTTCCTAATGTCAACTACAGCATCAATTATTTTTCCGCTCAAAACTCTGATAAGCTTTGTTTGTGCAAAAGGATCTTTTTGGAAATGTAATCCCCGGATAACTCCAAAAGATGAACTGGCCTGGTTATCCTGAATAAAATTAGTTTCAACACCTTCACCGGAAAACAATTTCTGATTATAGCTTTCAAAAAAATATCCCCGGTTATCTTCAAAAACTTTCGGTTCAAAAATTAATAATCCCAGGAATTCAGTTTTAATTAAAGGCATTAAAAAAAATTTAAAACTTTGCTTATAAATTATTTTTGCGAATATAAATCTTTAAAGTATTCAATTGTTTTTACAAGTCCTGTTTCAAATTTTGTAGTTGGCTTATAGCCCAATAATTGTTTTGCTAAAGAAATATCTGCCAGAGAATTGCGGATATCTCCCTCACGCGGCCCGCGATGTACGGCCTCTATATTGCTTTTTAAATATTCTTTAATGGAATTGTATAAGAAATTAACAGAAAAATTTTCTCCAACGGCTACATTATAAACTTTATTTTTTGCATCACTATTTGTTGAAAGCATGCCTCTGATATTGATCTGCACTGCATTTTCTACAAAAGTAAAATCCCTGGTCTGTTCGCCATCTCCATTGATAAATGCAGAAGTTTGGTTCATAATCGCTTTTACAAAAAGAGGTATCACTGCGGCATACGGTCCATCGGGGTCTTGTCGCGGACCAAAAATATTGAAATACCTGAACCCCAAAACAGGGATATGATAGGCATCTGCAAAGACGGACGCATACAATTCATCAGCCCTTTTACTAACCGCATAGGGCGATAAACAATTCCCGATCCTTTCTTCTTTTTTAGGTAAAGTTGGCTCATCGCCATACACGGAGGAGGAAGATGCATAAACGAATTGCTTTACATTATTTTCAACAGCCGCTTTTAGTATATTTACAAATCCACCCACGTTCACATCGTTGGTATTTGAAGGATCTTTTATGGAACGCGGCACAGAACCCAAAGCTGCCTGGTGACTCACGTAATTAATCCCTTCACATGCCTTTCCGCAGGTTTCAATATTCCTGATATCTCCTTCCATAAATTCAAATCCTGTATAAACTCTTAATACATCAAGATTAGATTGAAAACCATTCGAAAAATTATCAAGCACTCTTACTTTACCGGCGCCATTCTTTAATAAATATTCTGCAATATGTCCACCAATAAAACCTGCACCACCGGTAACTAAGAAAGAAAAATTACTTAAATCCTGATTATGAAATTTGTTGTCCAATTTATTTTTTCAATTAATTTTTAAAGGCTCCAATAAGTACGACTTGATATTTTTCCGCGATACAACCCTTTCACATCAGCAACCATTCCGTGGGATTTTGTTATTCTTGCAAATGCTTTATCATCCATACTCAGGTAAGCATTATGTGGAACAGTTACAATCACTGCTTCATAATCATTGGCAAGTTCAGAGGTTAGTTCAAAACCATATTCATGTTTCAATTCATCACTGCTTGCATGAGGATCAGTAACATGCACCTGCAATGAGTAAGATTTTAATTCTTTGATCACATCAGCTACTTTAGAATTGCGGATATCACTTACATTTTCTTTGAATGTGGCTCCCATCACAAGCACTTTTGCATTTTTTACATCACTTGTATTTTGAATAATATGTTGCAAAACTTTCTTGGCCACGTATGCGGCCATTCCATCGTTTATCACGCGCCCCGCAAGAATTACCTGTGAGTCATAACCTAATTTTTGTGATTTATAAGTAAGATAGTAAGGATCAACGCCAATACAGTGGCCGCCTACAAGGCCTGGCTGGAATTTTAAAAAATTCCATTTTGTACCTGCGGCTGCTAATACTTCAAATGTATTGATTCCCATCTTATCAAAAATAATAGAGAGCTCATTCATCAATGCGATGTTCAAATCACGTTGAGTATTTTCAATAATTTTTGCCGCTTCAGCTACTTTTATACAAGATGCACGATGAACTCCCGCTTTCACAACAAGCTCATATACTTTGGCAATTGTTTCCAGGCTCTCTTCATCGCAACCGCTTACTACTTTTATAATAGTACTAAGTGAATGTTCTTTATCGCCGGGATTTATTCTCTCAGGCGAATAACCCAATTTAAAATCTTTCACAACTTTTAATCCTGATAATTGTTCAATTACCGGCAGGCAATCCTCTTCAGTACAACCCGGATAGACGGTGCTTTCAAACACTACATAATCGCCTTTTTTAACGACCTTACCAATAGTATCGCTCGCCTTTTTTACAGGAGTCAGGTCGGGAACATTGTGCTTATCCACAGGTGTGGGAACTGCGACTATAAAGAAATTCGCTTCACGCAATACATCTAAACTATTAGTAAATTTAATATCACAGCCTGCAAACGCAGATGATTCCAATTCATTGCTCGGGTCAATGGCATTCTCCATCATTTTTATTCTTCCGGCATTAATGTCAAAACCGATTACCGAAATTTTCTTTGCAAATTCCAACGCTATTGGCAGTCCTACATAGCCTAAACCGATCACTGCAAGTTTCTTTTTTTTGTCTATTAATTCCTGGTACATGATTATTTTTTATTAAAGGCCTCACCCCAATCCCTCTCCAATGGGGAGAGACGTTATCTGTTAAAGGCTTCGTTATTAAATTAAATTTCCATAATGCTTTTTCAATGCAGAATACTTCTCTTTACCTTTTACTCTCAAATTCTTTTGGTAATTTATACCAATCCTCCTCCGGTAAAGATTTAAAATATTCATAAGTAATTTTTAGACCTTCAGCGCGATTCACTTTTGGTTCCCAGATTAAAAGTTTTTTTGCTCTTGTAATATCCGGTTGTCTTTGCTTTGGATCATCCTGTGGTAAAGGTTTATAAATTATTTTCTGATTAGTACCCGTTAGCTTTATTACTTCCTCCGCGAATTCCTT
>DASSHD010000324.1:0-2343 GCA_035693085.1 Hanamia sp.
TAATAGCCAGAACCTATGCACAACAAGATAACATAATAGGAATCATAAAACTGCGGCACAAGCGAAGACAGGATGATATCGACAGGCGTTACAAAATAAAATCACCTGATAAATGAATTTAACTTTGTCAAAGTAGAACTATCACAAGGGCAAATATACTACAATGCACTGGTATCAATAGTTATAGGTCAACGTCCATCTTATGGTTATCCACAGTTTTCAGCCATTTGTTGATATCTTTTTCGCTTGCGTACACTCTTTAAAGAGACACCTTGAAGAATGTGTTGAAGTGCTTCATGAGTGATGGAAAATTCAGTATTATTTTTACCCGCAGCAGGCATTTCATAAGTCCCTTTTTCAAGTCTTTTATAATAGATAGCGAAGCCATCGCCTTCCCATAGAAGCAGTTTCACCTGGTTGTGCTTTTTATTAATGAAAATAAAAACAGCACCATTTAAAACATCCATCTTTAATTCTGAGATAACGATGCCGCTCAGACTATCAAAGCCTTTGCGCATGTCCGTTGGCTGGCGATGTAAATAATATTTGCAGGTTGCAGATAAATGTAACACCTTCTAGCTGATCAGCGTTTTTAAATAATTACTGCTTACCGGCGTGTGAAAAAGTACGCGAATACCTCCCGGAAAATAAATCTCCACTGAAGAGGCAATCGAAGGTTTTTCTATTTTTAACTTTACAAAACCTTCACTATTATTATCAACCATATCATGCTGCCTGCGGTAACATTTAAACCAATAATAAAACTTATGAAAACGGATTGACTGCTGCTCACAGAATGCCTTTTGAGAAAGGCCGCTTTGCTTCCAACGCTCTACCATCTCAAACATTTGTTGGCGTATTTCGGGACTGTTGCGCATGATGTATTTTTTTATCATGCAAAACTAAGTGTAATTAAATTTGTGGGCAAGAGGTGGTTGGACGGTGGGATACCAGTAAACAAAGTTTTTTTCAAGATTCTTTTTTTAACTTTTGGGAAGTTGGAAAGCCCTTTTATTTGGAAGACTTATAAAACTTTCTAAAGGTTCAATACAATTGAAACGGTATCTAAACCCGCCTGGCTCATTCATTCCTGTCAGAACCGGACAAGCGGGGGCAGGAGATAATCCGGGTCCTTGTCTTTTATTCAAATACATGATTGAACAACAATACAATCTCACGTAGTAAACAAACCTTGCCTAACGGCAGGCAGGCAAATAATCCCAATTCTTATTTTTAATTCACAAAGCCGGGTAAAGAATTTTTCTTGCTTCGCCTTCAAAACATTTTGCAAGAGATGCCGTGGTGCGCTGCACGGCGTTCATCAGCGGGCTTTTCTGGTTGTCAATCATTACATCCATCGCCGGAATTAACAGTAATTCTTTTTTCATGGTTGGAGTCATTTCCAAAAATTTTCCATTACTTCTTATAATGTTGCAAACTACTTTGTCAACATACGGCCGGTACGGTTCCATGATATCATCGGCAAGGCAGTAGGCATTATATTGATTGCGGTGAAAAATCCCCAGTGTTGGCAAAAGGCCGCTTGCTACAAGGTTACGGGCTACCAAGGCGCGTAAAATGGCATAGCCGTAATTCAATAAATTATTGGGCGGCGGCCCATACCGTTCTCTTTTAAATTCAAGAAAATCAGGAAAAATATGTTTCCAGTAATAGAGCGCAGCTTTAGCTTCGCAATTGGTACTATCGCCACTCTTAACTGCCATCGCGAGATTCAGCAAGTATTTGTTTTCTACTCTATTTTCTTTTAAAAGTGCAGCCTGGTTTTCTATTTTGATGCTTACGGTTTGTTGCCACAATTGTTTTTTTAATGGGACAGTTGCCGCGATCTGCGCTTTAAATTTTTGACTTTGCAAAGTGTGCCCGTCAAGGCAAAGTTGCAACCCTACGGGATGATGTGTATGGTCGCAGGTAATTACAGCCGTATTATTCGCCAGTAATTTTGCTAATAAAGATTGTGTAATGGTTATTTGCTGGTGATCAAGAATGACTATTCCGATGTCTTCTATAGGTATTGTTTTTGTTTCATCGGTTTCCGGCATTTCAACCACCATTTGTTCATTAGTGGTTTTAAGATAAGCGGGATTGCCAAAATATAATGTACGCTTGACCATAATTTAATTAACAGAATTGACGACAACACCTGCCAGGTTTTTGAAACCTGGCAGGTGTATAGTAAGTTTCAATCACTACCATCCGGAAGTCAAAAAAGATAAATAGCCCATATTACCTTTGAGGTGACAAAACTTCATAAATATATGGGACTATTTACACGCAATAAAAGTAACAAGAAGCCAATCATAAAACAAATTTTAGAACTCATAC
>DASSHD010000325.1:0-7594 GCA_035693085.1 Hanamia sp.
ATTGCCGGAGTTTTATTAATTGGTTTTTGGGTGGATCGGTTGTTCACTACTACTATTGCCATACTTATCGCGGTGCCGCTCATCATTATTGTTCTGATTTTATTTTCTAACAGGATTCAACGTTTTTACCACCGGCTCGAAGGAAGATTTCTTTACAATCTAAATGCAAGACAATTAGTAGAAGAAGAAAAATTGCGTGAAGAGACTTTGCAAAAAAACAGGTTAAGGCCTAAGACAGACCTTTCACCATGGGATGCTCACATGGTGGACATGGAAGTAAACCCTCATGCAGAATACATCGGTAAAACACTTGCTGAACTTGCCTGGCGTGAGCATTTCGGGATCAACATTGCCTATATAAAAAGAGGTGATAACTTAATATATGCTCCGAATCGTTTCAACAGGTTGTTGCCATTTGATAATGTAGGAATTATTGCTACTGACGAACAGATGCAAAAGTTTAAACCGGTATTTGAAGAAGCCGGTAGCATGGAAATAAATGATAATGGGGTGGAAGATATTATTTTACAAAAAATGGTGGTGGATGAGAGCAACCGGCTCAAAGGCCTGACGATTCGTGGTTCCGGCATCCGCGAACGTACTAATGGCCTGGTGGTAGGTATTGAAAGAAATGAAGAAAGAATTTTAAATCCTGAATCAGATACAAAATTTGAATGGGGAGATATAATTTGGATTGTAGGAGAAAGAAAAAAGATACAGGAATTGAATAAGTAAAACGAATTTCTAAAAAAAATGCGGTTTTTCAACCGCATTTTAATAACATCATGAAACTAAAGCGTGATTGTAAACCGCCTTGAATCATTACAGGAGCTGGCATCACTCCAGTAATAGGAGCCTCCCGCAGTTTGTGCATACCATTTAGTCCAGTTTCCAGGTGTCCACACATCTATACGCACAGATGTGCTATAGGGGGCAAGCCTCCCCTGGTAAATATCCTCTACCCAAACATCAACATAATAGCCTGTAGGATTATCAAACCAAACATAACAATAACCTCTTTTTTTGCTTTTTTCACGAGGCTTATCATCATTTGGCTGCATAACATTCATACCACTGGAACCTTTTTGAGCCTTTACCATTACATCTTTTGTAGGAGCTTTTGTTTGAGCATAAACACTAAGGTTTGCCATACAAAAAAAAGCTACGAAAACTGCAGAAATAAGAAATACCTTTTTCATAATTGATAAATTTAATTAGTGATTTAATTTTATAATACTGACATCGTTTAAAAAATTTAAAAAAAAATTTGAATCAACCCGGGTGATTTTCTCTATGATTGCAATTAGGCGCCATCCTGATTTTGATAATAGCAAAATGCAAAATGGCAAATGTTTAGGGAATTATTTTTGCTTTTCAGTTACCTGGTACGTCCGGAAAATATCTTTTCAAAAGCTGTTTAAATTCTTCTGTATTTCTGATATTATCAAGGTCTGTATCCTTTTGAAGGTGCTCATAATCTTTGTAACCTTTTTGAAAAGAGGCTTCAAGATTTTCCAACGCCTCATTTGTTTTCTTATCTAAAGAGGCTATACAGGCAACGTTGTAATAGTAGTAGGATAAATACCCTGCTTTTTCGTAATAATATTTACCCGCGGCTCTGTTTCCTGTAAATAAACAGGCAAAGCCAAGATTAAACATCAGCAATTTTTTATAGCTACTATCAACTCCTGTAACATTATAAACTGAATCGTAGTTATATAAAAGCCGGGTAAGTTCCAGTTCTTTTTCATACAATTTATTCTCCGCATATTTACCCGAAACAAAATCAGTAATGATAAAAGTTGATTGATTTGGAATTTTATTAATGATTATTTTCTTTAAAAAATACGTGACTGAATCATAATGATTTTGGTAAAATGAAATCAACCCGAGATTATCATAAGCATCTGTATATTTAGGATCAATGTCAATAGTTCTATGATAATAAATCCCTGCCGAATCATATTGTTTCGTATTCAAAAAAGTATTTCCTAAATTATTAAGGGCAAAAGTGTTTTTTGGATCACTGCCAACAGCTTTATAAAAATAACTTTGAGCCGAATCATACTTCTTTTCTATTTTGAAAACATTCCCCAATCCATTGTAACCGTCCGTAAAACCAGGATCCACATTTATGGTTTCGTTGAAATACTTTTTGGCGGAATCATACTGGTTTTGGTTCAAAAAAAGCAGCCCGAGTTCATAACTGGCATTGACGTATTTGGGATCAAGGCTTATGGTTTTATAGAAATAATTTTTTGCCATGCCAGGTTGATGTTCCCAAAAAGAAATTAGGCCAAGAGCGTAATAAGCATTGACATATCCGGGATCCAATTTTGTGGCAATTAAATAATAATTTTTTGCAGAATCAATCTGGTTTTTATTTAGAAAAAGTAAACCGAGATTATTATAAGCATCTACGTATTTAGGATCCTTGCTTATCGCTTTATGAAAATAAATCTTAGCCGAATCATATTGCCTGTCGCTATAAAAAATATTTCCCAAACCATTATAAGCATTCGTATATTCAGGATCAATGTTTAAGGCTTTTTGGTAATAAAATCCCGCTGAATCATTCCGGTTTTGAATAATAAAAAGATGGCCGAGATTATAATAAGCATCTGTTAATAACGAATCAAGGCTTATGGCCTTATTATAATAAATCTTAGCCGAATCGTATTGCTTGTCATTATAAAGAATATTCCCCAAACCATTATAAACATTAGCATATTTAGGATCCACATTCAGGGATTTCTGAAAATAATACTTTGCCGGGCCATCTTTCTTTTGTTTAAAAAAAAGTAAACCGAGATTATAATAAGCATCTGCATGGGTTGAATCAATACTCAAAACCTTTTTGTAATAAATTTCTGCAGAATCGTATTGCTTTTCGTTCAAAAAAGTATTACCCAAACCACTATAAGCATTCGCATATTTTGGATCAATCTTTATTGTTTTATCATAGTAATACTTTGCAGAATCATATTGCTTTTGGTTAAAGTAGAGAAGGCCAAGATTATAACATGCATAAGTATATTTCGGATCAATACTTAGTGCCTTAAAATAATAGTGCATGGCTGAATCATATTGCTTTTGATTAAAGAAAATAATCCCAATACTATTATAGGCATCTATATATTTCGGATCCATCCTGACAACTCTTTCATCATAATATTTTGCAGAATCATATTGCTTATGGTCATAAAACAGAAAACCAAGATCGTAATAAGCATCGGTATATGCGGAATCAATGCTTATGGCTTTATGAAAATATTTTTTTGCAGAATCAAATTGATTTTCATTAGAAAAAAGTAATCCAAGATTATTATAGGCGGATGTGTATTTCGGATCAAGACTTATGGTTTTATAATAATAATTTTTTGCAGAATCATACATTTTCTGAAAATGAAAGATAATACCAAGGCTGTTATAACCACCGGTATATAAAGGATTAAGAGCTATGGCTTCACGGCTGTATTTATAGGCGGAATCATACATCTGACGGCTCGAAAAATTGTAACTGAGATTACCATAAGGGCTTAAATAATCAGGATTGATTGCTATTGCTTTTCTGTAATAAAACTGTGCAGAGTCATATTTATTTTCTGCATCAAATGTCAAACCAAGATTATTCAAAGCATTTACCCATTTGGGGGCTAATGCCAGCGCTTTTCTTTCATAATAAACTGAACTGTCATGCTGTTTGTTAATGTAATATAATGACCCTAACAACAGGTAGTTATAGGCAGCTTGTGGCTGAATGCTCATGGCAGTTTTTGCCAATTGCATTGCTTTGGCAAAATTGCTAACCATACCTTCATTGCTCACATAACTCCTTGCTGATAAAAAATCAGCCTTTGCCTGAAGTTGCCTCATATAATTTTCATCAGAAACAGTATCCCTTTTCAATAATTCCAATGCCCTGTAAAGATATTGGGCATTCTTACCGTAGTTCTTCCCCGAAGAAATGATAAGCGCCTGATCTAATGTGTTATGATTTTCATTGTTTGCCTTAGGAGCAGCTAACAGGGTTAAATCATCTTTCCCACTTAGATACAAATTAATTTTATCCTGTGCTAAATTTATATATTCCATCGCCAGGTTAAAACCAGCCTGGTCTGTTAATGAATTATCAGGATATTTATTCAATAACTGTTTGTATAATTCTTCGGCTGAATTTTGTCCTACATCCAGACTATCTGTTTTTACAGCTGCCATAAATTTGTTATACAATTCTACAACCATGCTGTCAGCTTCCTGCACATTCCTTCCGGATCCTTTTACCGTTTTCTGATAATTCAAAGCCATATCGCTTCCACTCATTTTTTTCATGGCCCATTCATTTTCAAAACTACTGTCAACAATGCTTAAAGTTTCGTCGCTATTATAAATGAATCGGGGATCCTGTTCCATATTAAATTTTGTTTTGGCATCCACTCTCACTTTTCTCTTTACCCAGTCTTCCAATTCTCTCATATCTACTTTGCCATCGCCATTTCCATCATTGGCAGGATTGTCTGCAGCACCGCTCAAACCATCTATGAGGTAATAAGTAAATAATCCATGTCCATGAGCATAGGTACTATTTTCAAGAGCTACTTCTCCGGCGCTCGCAGATAGCATGATGGATTCTCCATCTGTTTTTTCAGCAATTCCAGTTTGCATGTTTTTTAATCCTGTTTCGCCACCGGGTAATTCATTGGTGCGGCAGGCATCCCAAATTAATACTACATCAACACCATTATTTACGAGGTCATTTTTTATGAGTGATTTAATATTATACATCTGTATTACGCTTGCCATTCCGCCAGTATAATTATTTTTATCGCCGCCCGGGTTGCAATCCTGTAAAAGAAAAAAATATTCATCCGGATTAATGGCATCGCCATGCCCGGCAAAATAAAAATAGACACGATCTCCCTTTTGTATCTTCTTTGTTTCGGTTAACCATTTTCTGATACGGGGTTGAGTGGACGCATTGGCATCCTGGTTTAATACTAAAAAAATATTATCAGTCTTTACATTGCCACCTGCTTTAGATTGTAAAAAATCTTTAAACAATAATGCATCCTGGTCGGCAAATGAAAGTGGCTTTACATATTTATAATTTGAAACGCCAACAATAACTGCATAGATGTTGCCATTAAAAACAGAAGTATCTTTTGTGAGTGTAACTCTAACTCCACGCGTTTCTGTCTGCGCAGATAATTTGAAAAGGCAGAGAAAAAAAATTAGAATGGTAATTAATTTTTTCATAAAAAAAATTATGAAAGCATGACAAAATTAGTAAGATTTATAACACAAATTAAAAAATATTTCCATATCGTTTATCGCGTCATTTACCATTTATAGCATTAGAAAAAAATAATCATCTATTTAATACCCGCGGCGCTAACCGCTACATCAATTGCGGGACTGACTTGCACCAATTGCCTGCAAAATGTCTTGTGATTTTTTATTATAAGGAGTGGCCGTATCATTTTTAGAAAGAGAGAAAAGTAATGGCATAGCTTTTTGATTCTCATTGTTTTTTAAAAAAATAAGAGCAAGATACCATTGTGCTTTTATTTTTATTGTTTCATTAGTTGCATTATTTATCACCCATTGCAAATTTTCGTTTGCTTTTTTTTGATCATTGGTTTCTATATAGGAAAGGCCTTTGTAATAGTGGCCAAGTTGTAAAATGTTTTGCCTGCTGTTTAGATCTTTCGAGGATCCCCTGGTATTGGGAATATTATCCAGGTTTATTTTCCGGAATGAATAATCTCCCTTCTTATAGTTTTCCGGAATCATCGCCAACAATTCAGGCATTTCAGGTTTGGCGGTATCTTTTGCATAATATTTTTTGAACAAGGCGGCGAAATCAACTTTTTGCGTTTGTGGATTTATATTTTGAATTGTGTCGGCAGGAGTTGTTTTTAAAACATTATTATTGGAATCATTTTTAGTAACAGGGTTTTCATGCATTGTAACCAAAGAAGGAGAAGAAGGTTTTCGTATAAACCAGATCAGGCCTATAACCGCAATAACGATGCAGGCTGCGGCGGCTATAATGATCCATGATTGTAAATTGATGACTTTCGTTTTTGATTGTCGGTGTTTTATATCTAAAACATTTTCTGCAACGGGATTTAAAATTTTTTGATTTTCCTGTTCCCACTCACTACCTGCTTTTTTTATTAAACTTTTTATCGCATCCATATCCTTAAAATCGTTCTTCGCATCATTATAAGCGCTTTCTTTTTCAAAAACATTTTTTTTATTCAGGAGTGAATTAAGATTTTGTCTTAACTCTTTTTCAAATTCAAAATTTTCTTTAAAAAAAATATAGTTTTCTATTTGAATCAAAAAATCCCTTTCTTCCTGCGGCGTCATTATCCCGTCAAGATAGTTTTGAATGTTTTCGTATTGTTTTAAAGTAAGTTCCATGAAATTATTTTATTTCATTCTGAAGCCCGTCAGCAATTTTTTTTAATTTATTAAATGCCTTATATACTTCGTTCGGCACAGTGCCGGGCTGTATATTCATTCTGCGGGCAATTTCTTCATTACTTAATTTATGAATCTTCTTCCATGTTATCAGGTTGGTGCCCCTTTGCCCTAATTGTTCCAGCGCCCTGCAAAGCATTTCTTCTTTTATGTTTAGCAACAATTCATAGTTCTTTGCTTCAGTTAATTCATCGGGTAGAATTTCATCAACATTATTTACAGGTGATGCAAGATCAGTAACGGTCTCTTTCAGAAAACGCCTTCCCAGAGTTTTCGTTAATCCTTTCAGTTTAAAAATGCAAAAACTAAAAAATGCCGTTTTAATTTGCGCGCCTTTTTCCTCAAACCCATCATTTTTTAACTTGTAATAAAAACTCATCAAACCGTCACAAAACGCATCTTTTGTAAGATCTTCTTCTTTATGCTTTGCCTGCGGCTTGTTGGTGCAATACCTATAAGTTAGCTTTTTGAAATCTTCAAAGAATAAATAAAAAAAACATTTGAAAACTCTGTTTAAATGAACTTCATTTTCCTCTCTGAAAAAGGCAACCAGTTTCTGAGAGTTAGTAATTTCAGTGCAGTCCATTTTTTAATTTTTTAATTAATTCATTTGCAGCTTAAAGTTAAATATTGTTTAGAAAAAAAATAAAACAAAGTTTTTAGTTTTCCTCATTTAAAAATATTCCGGTTAAAACACCATTTATTTAATAGCCTTTTGTTAGCAGAATCATCAAACAGGGTGTTATTGTCCTTTCGTAATTTTCAATCGAAGATATTTTTTTGGTAAAATTGCAGGCTCACTGTAATGTCAATCGCTATCAACTGACGAAGGCCGGCATTAACTTTTAAAAAAAGTGAATAGATGATTATTTTAAAAAAACGCTATAAATATATCAAACAATCAATGCTGTTCTATTAAAAAATCAAACAGAAATCTGATTACAAGGCTTCCGAAAGCTAGGAAAAATGAAATTGTCGCTGGTTGGTGGGACACAAACCAGGGCAGCCCGCCGTGGTCGGTTGTCTCCACCGACCACAAGAAACATGGAAAAGCGACAATTTAAAATGCACCCGAAAGTCAGAATTGGTTTCAAAAAAATATTTT
>DASSHD010000326.1:0-2340 GCA_035693085.1 Hanamia sp.
GACGATATACAGAAAGCTTGTTTAAGAAAACATGATCTGTTTCACATTCAGGAAGTAAAGATGCTAAGTTTCTTGGCGGATCATAATTTTTATAATCTACATCAGAAGTGGAATAATCCGGTTGCAACACACAAACTTTTATCATAAAATCAGGATGAAATTATTTTTGGGAGGATTTCAAAATGTCTCCGGTTGGTGAGGACACCAACCGGGGCCGTCCGCCGTGGGCGGTGGAGACACCGCCCACTTTCAATGTATTCATGCAACATTTCGAAATACGTCCTTATTTTTCAAAATTGAAATTAAATAAGTTCCAATTGTTTTGCTAATTTCATTTTTGTTTCCGATTTCCTTGTTAAAGTATCGGTAATAATTTCTATAATTAATGAGGCGAATGAATTTCCTGAAAGTCTTAAAATGGCTCCGATAGAAGTAAAATTTTCATCTTCAGACAAGCCGCATTGCGCATTCACTTCCAACACAAATAATTTTCCGGTGTGCCGGTCCATTCTAAGATCTACTCTGCAATATCCTTTCCCTCTCACCGCTTTATATGCATCAAAACTTACCTGGCAAATGTTTTGTAAATAAGAAGAATCCGGTGTATGATAATTGTAAAAATCTTCTTCATTATTTATTGGTGATTCTGTTTCATACATTTCCCAAAGCCTGTCGAAAGATAGAAATTTCTCATGGGATGGCAGAGAAGAATTAAATACTCTTTCTACCGGAAGATATATTTTACAATCCCTGGGTGAAGAACTATTGCCTATTATAAGTGTTGTAAATTCAGGCCCGTCTATGAAGCGCTCTGCCAAAACACCACCATCCACGAGGTTCCATCCATGATATCCTTCCTGTAGTTTTTGGAATTGTGCATCCAGTTCTGTATTATTTTTTACCACAGAGTGAATGCCAACACCCAGGCTCCCGCCGGAAATAGCAGGTTTTATAATTACAGGATTTCCCAATTCTTCAAATAATTCCGGATCATTTTTATTTTTATCAGTAATAATTTTCCAGGGAGCGGTGGAAATATTTTTTCGATCAAAGACTTCTTTCATTTTTATTTTGGAAGTGGTAATTCTATAAAAATATTCATCTGCTCCTGTGAAGCACAATCCGCTTTTTTTAAGATACTTTATAACATTCACTCCGGGTGCGTTATTGATATCATCTCCATCACAAAGATTAATAACAATTATATTTTCTGTTGACGCCTCATCCCTTATTCTGTCAATAATCCATTTGTAATTATCATTGCTAACCTGTTGCCATTTCCAGGAAATATTTAATTCACAAAACGCTTTTGAATACTCCTGAATGCTTTGAGTGAAGTCGTAATAATAGTCCAGGTTTTCATTATTAGTTTCTACAAAAGGCGCTAACACCCATACGAAAAGATCCTTTGGAAATGGTTTCATAATTTTTTTGGCAACATCGTTTAAAAATCAAACTATTTGAAGATGAGAAATATTTAATTTTTGGAAAATAAAATCAGTAAACCTATACCGGGAAATAGTTTCAGGGGATAAATAAGAAGCGCCCTGAATTTTATGAAGACAATTGTTTTCTCCGCAAAAGCAATTAAAAGGCGACTCCATATTCCATTCTGTAGAAGGATAGAAAAATGTAAATTCATCACCTTTGGCAATATCACGAAGCGCACTTAATTCAAAAGTAGTTGTATCAAAAAAGACATTGGGATTGCAGGAATGATTGATGTATTGCAAAACCTCCGGGCTTAAAATGATGTGGGTATTTTCATTTACCTGTACCGTATATTTATTAGGTTTGGTTAATATTTCGGATGATTCAAAAGTCCCGAAAATATTTCCTGCCTTAATGGCTATTGCTGCAAGCAAAGATTTTTCTCCGGTGATTTTATTTTGGTAAAGTGTCGCAAAACTATGATGCGAAATTTTGGTTAATTCTGGTAAAGAAAGTGCAGGATAATCCATTGAAAATTTGGAATTAAAAAGTGAATAAATTTATTTCATTAACTAAAGTATTATAAAAAGAAATGCGAATACAAATAAAGAAGTTAAAACTTATACACAAATGTGAATAGCCGCTTTTTAAATGAATCATTATTTATCGAAGCGCTTTAAAATTGGGGTTATAATTTTTCCCAAATGAAGATTGCATTCTTTAATTTTTACAATCAAAATCACAGGTTAGTTCTTATTTTGGTACAAAGGATTTACTATTAACAAAAATCAAAACATAGAAAATGTCAGAAAATAATACAAAAATCCTTGCTATTGATATTGGCGGGTCGAATATTAAAGCGACAATTTTGAATATTGAAGGCGAATTCTTAAAAGCGTATGAAAGGGA
>DASSHD010000327.1:0-4981 GCA_035693085.1 Hanamia sp.
TTTTTGGGGGCATTTAATATTGAACTACCAAGTTCCTGGAGCAATAAAGCGGATAGTAAAGCAGGAACCGGAAGTTTTCTTGGGATATTTTTCATGGCACTTACTTTAGTAGTAGTTTCGTTTTCGTGTACAGGGCCTATCATCGGAAATTTATTGGTGATTGCTGCGCGGGGAAGTTATTGGGGACCATTAATTGGTATGTTTGCTTTTTCATTGGCGCTCGCATTGCCTTTCGCATTCTTCGCTTTTTTCCCCGGCAAATTAAATATGCTAGGGAAAGCCGGCGGTTGGCTAAATGCCGTGAAAGTTACTTTGGGATTTTTGGAACTGGCATTGGCATTGAAATTTTTATCAAATGCTGATCTTTCAAAAAGCTGGCGCTTACTGGATCGTGAAGTATTTCTGAGCCTGTGGATTGTAATTTTTATTTTGCTCGGAATATATCTTTTGGGAAAAATTAAATTTCACCACGATGATGAATTACCCAAAAATGATTTTGGTATTCCTTACCTGAGTGTTACGAGATTGTTTTTTGCCATCGCTTCTTTTTCATTTGCCGTATATATGATACCTGGGATGTGGGGAGCTCCATTAAAAGGCATCAGCGCATTTTTGCCTCCGATGGGAACCCAGGATTTCACGTCTGCTTCTGTTACACAAAATATTCCTTTAACAAAAACGGATTCTTCAACAACCACTTTGCCACGGCCTGTTAAATATTACGACAGAATGAAAATATATGAGCCGGATGTTGTCACCCGATATGGCATGACCACTTATTTTGATTATAATGAAGCGTTGGATGTGGCCAGAAAAGTACACCGGCCATTGATGCTCGATTTTACAGGTATTAATTGCGTAAACTGCCGTAAAATGGAAGGACAGGTTTGGAGCGATCCGGAAGTGATGAAGCGATTGAAAAATAATTTTGTGATTGCATCTTTGTATGTAGATGTACAAAATGTAGATCTGCAACCGGCAGATCAATATTATTCCAAAACATTAAAAAAAGAAATTACTACACTCGGCGATAAAAACGCCGACCTGCAGATAACCCAATACAATGCTAATGTTCAGCCATATTATTTTTTCTTAGATGCTAATGAAAACCGCATCGAGCCTGAAGGATACGGCTACAATCCTGACGTAGAAAAGTTTAAGAACATGCTGGATGATGTAGTTACGAAGTATAAGGCGTCCTCCGCTAACCTCTCCAAAGGAGTGAACGACAACACAGTAAACCAATAAAAAAGCAGGATTTCGATTTTGCTTTTTTTATGAATTTATAGCAATGGGCGTTGAGAATCACCATTTATTTAAGGCAAACTTATATTAGTAAATGGGCAAATAAAGAGGATTCTTTTCTAAAAAGTAACGAACGGTCACAAGTTGGGAAACCTACGCCAATTAAGTCTATTTCACCAATATAATTCCTACCTTTAGGAACCTTTTTCTTTTTTTCAAATTAATGATTGTATTATGAAACTCATTTTTTTATTCCTCACAGTCACTCTTCTCTGTTTGGGATGTAATAATCAAAACCAGGCAACCACTTCCAAGGAAGATACGGCTTTAGTTATAACAGGAACAGCACCTGTTGCACAGGAAACTCTTCCTTATAAACCTGATGTGCCCGATGCAGCTATGCAAATAAAGCTTGCATTACTGGCAGCACCACCGGAAAAAAGAGATAGTTGTACTGTGTTGGGTTATGATGCCGATAAAAAACTGGCTATCATAAAAAAGGGAACCAACGAATTGATCTGCCTTGCCGACAATCCTAATGATACCAGTTTCTCAGTAGCCTGTTACAACAAGGATTTGGAACCTTTTATGCAGAGAAGCCGTGAACTGAGAAAAGAAGGAGTCAAAGGCCAGAAGTTGTTTGATGAACGTGGAAAAGAAGTAAAAGAAGGTACTCTGCAAATGCCTAAAGGGCCTGCGGCATTGTATGTTTATGCCGCTAACTCAAAAGACGTCAATCGCACTACCGGCGAAGTGAAAAATGGGTATATGCGTTATGTTATCTACATTCCTTTTGCAACGGAAGCCTCTACCGGTTTAGCAACAAGGCCATCAGCGCCGGGCATGCCATGGATCATGGACGCCGGAACCTACAGAGCACATGTAATGATTGACCCGTAAGCAAAATCCCCTGAAATAATCTTTGGAGATTTTAAAAGTGAGAGAATAGAAATTTTCTCCTGGTAGCTATCTGGGTAATTCCTGATACTGCGAAAACAATAAATGCACATTCGGATCCACAATTATTTTCTCCGGTTCTTCTTTCAGTAAAACAACTTTTTTTGTTGTTTTATCTTTTATGTCAAAGGTTTTAATCACCGTTTTATTTCCATTTACAAAACCGACCTCTAAAGGAAATTCAAAAAGATTATCCTGTGCTTGCTTAATATTTATCGTCACCGATTTTTTTGATTTATCGTATTTCCAATCAATATTCAGTATTGGTTGTCCCGGTGTATAAAGCCATCGCTTGAAAAATGTTTGCAGGTTTTGATGTGATACTTGTTCAAAAATTTTTTCCAGCTCTGTTGTATTAGCATTGCTACCGTAATATTTTTTATAGTAAGCACGGATACCTTTCCAGAATAAATCATCTCCTATTTTTCTTCGAAGCATATTTAACACCCACGCTCCTTTCTGATAGCTGTTGGCATTTAATAATCTCATTAAATGCTTACTTTCAGTAGTATCCACTACAGGCATTTTATTATTTTTACTAAAGTTGATTACTTCTTCTCTTTGATTTTTCAAAATACTTTTTAAGGAATCTTCGCCATATTTATTTTCTAAATAAAGATCGGTCATATAAGTGGCAAAACCCTCACTGAGCCACAGATGCGGCCAGTCCTGTTCGGTAACATTATCACCAAACCATTGATGAGCTATTTCATGCGCCATCAGGCTTTCAAGGTCTTTGGCATTGACAGAGTTTTCATAATAAAAGATACAACTTGCATTTTCCATACCTCCAAAAATTGTTTTTGATTGCACATTCGCCAGCTTCTCAAACGCATAAGGGCCGATATGAGAAATGTACCATTGTAAAATATTTTTCGCGACAGAATAATGCACAAACCCACTGTCTTTATCCTGGGGATACACCCAACTTGAAACAGGAATGCAATCCACATTTGCAAAATTGTTTACCGCAAAATCCGTAACACCTATCACCATTACTTTTGTGGGCAATGGCGCTCCTTCTTTCCAGTGCGTTAATTTCAAATGATCGGGAAGATTGGTTTCTTCTATTTTCTTTCCGTTAGAAATTACCTGATAATGATCCGGAGCAGTAACCATAAAATCAACAGTTGCTTTATCAGAAAGATGGTCGTTGCAGGGAATCCAGTTGTGCGCTCGGTTTGGCCAGTTGTCTGCAAAAAAAGAACGATTACCATACTTTGTATTACTTATGATAAGCCCATCTTCAGGAATACCTTCATAGCTGATGGTGTAAACATTTTCCATATTTTTTTGTGCTCTATCATTGATGGTCAAATGTTGGGAATCCTGGGAGAATGAAATTTCTGTATTATTCTTAGTAACAGATGCTACTGCCATTCCTTTACCATCTTTATTTTTATCTGCCAAATCAAAAATCACTTTGTTCACATCTTTTGTAAATCCGACTGTGATTTCCGCTTTGCCTTTGATGATATTATTACTGTCATTGAGTAAGATGTTAAAGCTGTAATGTTTCACATCAAGGCCGTTGGTGGGTAGTTGAGCAAAAAGAAAAGGCGATAGGCATAAGGATAAAAAGATGGAGATAATTTTTTGGGGAAAGAAATTCTTAAATAACTGCATCTCTGCGTATAATTTTTAGGAAAAATACAAATTCAATTTGAGAAGAAAATTATTTTTTCTTTTCTTATTTTTATGTTCGTTATTGAAAAATTGGTTGATGTTTCTGAAAAAATATTTCAGCTTTAAATTGAACAGATTGCTTCAGCGCATAGAGCCTTTGATAATTCAAAGTTTATACGTCTCGCAAGGACGATAAAAAATGACTTTTACTTCTATATTCAGCAAGAAAGAATTCGTAAGTTTTTAAAACCAAATCATTCACTGCTTTGTTACTCGCTTAATTTAAAACCCGCTTCCTTTACATCCGCACTATTGGTTCCGATGAAAACCTTAAATGCACCCGGTTCGTAAACATATTTTAAATCGCTGTTATAAAATTTAAGATCATTTACAGAAATTGAAAAAGTAACTTTTTTTGTTTCACCAGGTTCTAAAGTAATTTGCTGAAAACCTTTTAATTCTTCCACCGGCCTCGCAATGCTTCCAACCATCTGGCGGATGTAAAGTTGCACCGTTTCTTTTCCACTGCGTGTGCCCGTGTTAGTTACATTCACGGAGGCCGTAATTTTTCCACCGGGTTTCAGGGTTTTATTATTTAGAGTTATAGCGCTATAAGAAAAGGTAGTATAGCTTAATCCATATCCAAAAGGATATAAAGGCGTGTTGGGGACATCCAGATAATCTGATTTGAACTTTGGGCTGTCACCGGGGTGATAAGGCCTCCCTGTATTCAAGTGATTATAATAAATTGGGATCTGCCCAACATCACGCGGAAAGCTTGCGGTTATTTTTCCTGAAGGATTATAATTCCCAAACAGCACATCAGCTACTGCATTGCCGGCTTCGGTGCCACCAAACCATGTATCTAATATTGCAGGAACATGCTCATCTTCCCATGTTAACGTCATTGGTCTCCCGTTCATTAATACCAACACTACAGGCTTCCCTGTTTTTACCAAAGCCTTTAATAAGCGTTCCTGGCTTAGTTGCAAACCAATATGGCTCATGCTGGATGATTCACCGGTCATGTCTGCCGCTTCGCCAAGTACAGCAACTACTACATCTGCTTTATCGGCTGTTGCAACTGCATCGTTTATCATTTCTTCGGGTGATCGTTTATCAATATTAATCTCCGCTTCTCCAAATACATTTA
>DASSHD010000328.1:0-10907 GCA_035693085.1 Hanamia sp.
AGCTAATACTGTACCTTGTAATCGTTTTTGGTTGTTTTGTCATGTTTAATGTCAGATTTATGGTTAAAAATCTGTCCACCTATATCAGGACAAGACAATTGAATTTAAATACAAAGAAAAGTTCACGAATCTTCTTGATGAGTCTAAAATATGAATGAAGAATAGCAAATGCCTTGTGATTTAGATAACCTTGCTAAAGAATTCCCACAGGTTCGTTTTGAAGAAAGCGATCCGGAACTTGATCATGCGGGAGATATTGACTACTTAGGATGGATAGGTGAAAAAGCATTTAGTATTCAAATTAAACCCATCACATCAAAAGTGAATTTCGGGAACTATTCTTCAACCAAAAGAATGAAAGCAAGTTTTACGAATTTCTCCAAAAAATTTGGTGGCAATGTATTTGTAGTTTTTAGTGAAAAAGAGAAAATCAGGAACGAAGAAGTTATAGGACAAATTGCTGCTGAAATCGAATTGCTTTCTAAATACTGATGAAAAAAATCTTAAAAACTAAAAATAAAAATCTTCCTTATTTCTCTATTTACTGATAGAAAAACAGATAACTTCTATTCTTTACGATACCTCTTATAAATTTTTATTGCTAAAAATAAAAGGACAGAAAACACAACCAACACACCCACTGCCCAGGCAACACTAAGCAATTGCTTTACCACTGCAAGCATCACGATAGCAATTAAAAAAATAGTAGCCACCTCATTCCATATTCTTAGCTGTTGTGAAGACCATTTGAAAACTCCTTTTTGTTGCTGGCGAAAAATTATATGAAGGGAAATGTGGTAGATAAATAAACTAGCTACAAAAAATAATTTGATCAAAAGCCACATTGGTAAACTTCCGTAAAGTATTCCTATCCACGTACCAAAAATTAATGTAAGAATAGCTGAAGGCCATGTAATGCCGTACCACAGCCGCTTTTGCATAAGGCCATATTGCTTCATAAGAATAGATCGTTCCGGTTCCGTTTTCGTGTTTGCCTCAGCGTTATACACAAATAATCTTACAATATAAAACAATCCGCTAAACCATGTTACTACAAAAATGATATGTAAGGCCTTCACATAAAAATACATGGTTAAAAAATTAATTGTCCATTAAAAATTAATTTAATCCTTTAGTAACATAGCTTTTGACCGCTTCTACCCACAAAGGATTCGTATTCAAACAAGGAATCATTGTAAATGATTCGCCGCCTGCATCCATAAATATTTCTTTTCCTCTCATCGCAATTTCTTCCAGGGTTTCCAGGCAATCACTTACAAATGCAGGACATAAAATCAATAAACTTTTTATCCCCTCCTTTGGCATTTCTTCCAGCCGGATATCGGTAAATGGCGTCAGCCAACCTTTCCCCAGCCGCGATTGAAAAGAAATACTGTATTTATTAGAAGGGATTCCTAACATTTCCGTTACCAGTCTTGTAGTGGTTCTTATTTGATGCCTGTAACAAAAAGCATGGGCAGGTGAATCAACTTCGCAACAATTTTTATTTTTCAAACAATGACAACCCGTTACATCGCTTTTGCGAATATGCCGTTCAGGAATGCCATGATAACTGAATAAGATCTGATCATAAGGTTGATTCAGATAAGGCCTTATATTTTCTGCAAGAGCATTCAGATATTCCGGATCTTTATAAAACGGAGGAATAAAGGAAATTGTAAAAGAATAATTCTTTTTCTCATAAACTGCTTTAACGTCTTCTACAGCAGTTTCATAGCTTGACATTGCATAATGCGGATAAAGCGGTAACACAACAACTTCCTCAATATCAGGCTCTCTTTTTAATAAGTTTTCAAAAGCAATTTCGGGAGTTGGATTTCCATACCGCATCGCAATTTCAACAGGTTCTTCTATTTGCTGCTGCAATGCAATTTTTAATTTTTCAGTATTAACTATTAATGGCGAACCTTCTTTAAGCCATATTTTTTTATAAGCTTCTGCGGATTTTGGCGCTCTGAAAGGAACAATAATTCCTTTTACCAGCAACGCTCTCAATAGCCAGGGCTTGTCAATTACCCTTTCATCCATTAAAAATTCATCCAAATATTTCTTCAGATCTCTGACCTCTGTTGATTGTGGGGAACCCAGGTTTATTAGTAAAATTCCTTTTTTTAACTTTGCAGCCATCATTTACAATTATTTACAAATGTAAGTAGTACTAAAATGAAATTGGAGGATGTACTATGATAATTTGGAAAGACCAAAAATAATTATGATAAAAATCATGCTTATTACTAACCATTGTTTTTTTATAAAAAGTATTCACCGAAATTTGCATCTCGTTTTGAACCGAAGGGAATTATGGGCTTTAATGACCGAACGATGACTTTTTAAGAACTTTTTAAAAATATTTTTGTAAGAATCGAATGGATACTGCAAATACTACATATAATAACTCATTAAATAGTTTCTGCATTGTTGGAATTAATTTCCGCAAAAGTGATATGAACGTTCGGGGTAAATTCTCAATTACACCGGATCAATCTATTGTATTATTGAATCATGCTGCTATTAACAAAGTTCCCGGATGCCTTGTACTCTCTACCTGCAATCGTACAGAAATTTACGGAGTAAGTACCGACCCGCAAGTACTTGTTGAAATGTTTTGTGCCAATACAAATACAACCAGTGAAGATTTTTTAGAACATAGCTATACCTACAGCGGCATTGGCGCTATAGAACATTTGTTCAAAGTAGCGTCAGGGTTGGATTCACAAATAATAGGCGATTACGAGATATTATCACAGTTAAAACATTCAGCAAAGGTTTCAAAAGAATGCGGCAGTTTTAATAGCTTCATGGAACGTGCTATCAATTATGCATTGCAGGTGTCGAAAGAAATCAAAACAAAAACCAAATTAAGTTCCGGAACTGTATCTGTTTCTTATGCAGCCATTGAAATAATAAAAGAGAAAATTAAAGATCTCACTAATAAAAAAATCCTGTTAGTCGGCACAGGAAAATTTGGAAATAATATTGCTCAAAATTTCAAAGATTATTTGCCTGATGCTATTATCTCATTTGCAAACAGAACCAACGAAAAGGCTTTGGAATTGGCGAAGCAATATGGCGCTGAGTTTATTTCTTATGAGAATTTACCTTCTGCTGCAAATGAAGCGGATGTTATTATTGTAAGTTCTGCTGCAAAAAATTATACCATAATTCCTTCTTTTTTTAACTCATGTAAATCCCATCTGATACTGGATCTTTCTGTTCCTCAAAATGTAGATCCTGCCGTGAAAAATATAGCTGGAATTACTCTTTTAAATGTAGATGAAGTATCCCAAATACTTGATAAAACAATTGCAGACAGACAGGCAGAGGTACCAAAAGCTTTGGAAATCATTCATGAAACGCTGGGTAGTCTTGAAGATTGGCATCGTCAACAATTTAATAATCCATTATTGCGTATCATAAAGTCTCAGCTTTTTCAATTAAGTGAAATATATTTCGGTGAAAATCATGATGACGAAAAAATTCATAAGGTAGTTTCCGCTCTTGCCGTCCAACTGAAAGAAAAAAATAACAAGGGCTGCCAGGCCCTCCTCGCTTTAAATAGCTACCTTCAAATGAATTATGAAAAAGCTAGTTAAGATAGGCACAAGAGAGAGTGAATTAGCAACATGGCAGGCTTCGCACGTTAAAAAACTCCTTAAAGATAATGGCGTAGATTCTCAATTGATTTTCATCAAAAGTGAAGGTGATATCAATACACTGACACCACTTTATGAGTTAGGTGTCCAGGGAATATTTACAAAAACCCTCGATGCTGCATTATTAGATAAAAGAATTGATATTGCCGTTCATTCTATGAAGGATGTGCCTACACAACCTGCTGAAGGAATCAGGCAGGCAGCGGTTTTGAAGCGTGCTTCCTATAAAGATATACTCGTATTTAAAGGTGATAAAAACGAAGTGGAAGACGAATTAAGATCAACCTCCAACTTTCAACCTTCAGCCTTCAACATTCAACCTTCGACCTTCACAATTGCGACCAGCAGCATCCGTCGCAAAGCACAATGGCTTCATCGCTATCCAAATCATACGATTGAAAGTTTGAGGGGAAATGTAAATACACGTTTGAGAAAATTACAAGAAAACAATTGGAGCGGTGTCATCTTTGCTGCAGCAGGGCTCGAAAGAATTAATTTAAGGCCGCAAAATTCGATTGATCTCGATTGGATGCTGCCCGCTCCGGCACAGGGTGCTATTACTATTTCATGCAGAACTGACGACGATGCTACATTTCATCTTTGCCACCCACTAAATGACGAAACTACTTTTATTTGTACAGAAATCGAAAGGGATTTTCTACGCGCTTTGCTGGGCGGATGCTCAACACCAATAAGTGCTCTTGCTATCATCAGGGAGGATACAATTATTTTTAAAGGAAATATTTGCAGTACAGATGGAAAGAAAAAATATGAAATCCAAAAGGAGATTTCAAAAGTAAATAGGAATGATCTAGGGAAAATTGCAGCTAAAGAATTATTAGAAAATGAAGAAGTAAAAAAGATACTTTTCGAAATACGCAATGGGAAATAAAATACAAATATTAAGTACAAAAACTATCGGCACTGAACTTGTTCTTATTGCAGGCGAGCATGATATTTGTATTGATGAAGTATCTTTTATTAAACCAGAAGAAGTTATTTCAGAGGAACTTAAAAAAAGAATAGCAGAATTATCCAGACAAAATATTACGGTTGTTTTTACAAGTGCCAATGCTGTTAATGCGGTTAAAAAATTACTTCCGGTAAAACCATCCTGGAAAATATTTTGTATTGGTTACCAAACGAAACAATCTGCTGCAGATACGTTTGGCGAAAAGAACATTATTGGAATTGCAGATAATGGAGAAGAATTAGGGGAAGAAATCATAAAACAATCCTCTTTAAAAAAAATTATTTTCTTCTGTGGAAATCAACGGAGAAAAGTGCTACCTGAAAAATTGAAGAATAACGGAATTGAATTAGAAGAAATAGTGGTTTATAAAACCATAGAAAAATCACAAATTATTTCAAAGCATTATGATGGCATGCTTTTTTTTAGTCCAAGTGGCGTACGAAGCTTTTTCTCTGTTAATAAGATGAATGGACCCGTTCAAATTTTTGCAATTGGTACTACCACTGCAAAAGAAATAAAAACATATTCGCAACTTCCTGTAATAACACCGGAGCATCCTGACAAAGAAGAATTAATTCAACTGGTGATAAAATATTTCAGCACAATTAAAAGTTTTTAAATGCAGCCATTAAAAAATGACTTATTATTACGGGCACTAAGACGAGAAAAGGTAGAACGGCCGCCCGTATGGATGATGCGCCAAGCCGGAAGGTATCTGCCGGAATATATGAAGTTGAGAGAAAAATATGATTTCTTTACGCGAGTACAAACACCGGAACTTGCTGCAGAAATTACTTTACAGCCCATACAACAGGTAGGCGTAGATGCAGCTATTATTTTTTCTGACATATTAGTTATACCACAGGCAATGGGATTGGAAGTATTGATGGAAGAAGGTAAAGGTCCATTGTTGCCAAACGTTATCAAAACACAAAATGACATTAATTGTTTGTTTACTGACGGCATCGAAGAAAAATTAAATTATGTAACTAAAGCTTTGTCATTAACCAAACAGGAATTGAATGGCCGTGTCCCTCTGATAGGATTTGCCGGAGCGCCCTTTACCATTCTCTGTTATATGATAGAAGGAAAAGGAAGTAAAACCTGGGAAAAGGCAAAACAATTCTGCTTTACTCAACCAGCCCTGGCGCATCAGTTGTTACAAAAAATAACCACTGCTACAATCAATTACCTGAAAGCCCAGGTGAAAGCAGGTGCGGATGTGTTGCAGGTTTTCGATAGCTGGAGCGGCACATTAAGCCCTGCGGATTTTAAACTTTTTTCGCAATCATATTTAATACAAATTGCAGATGGGTTGAAAGATGATGCACCGGTAATTTTATTTCCAAAAGGAAGTTGGTATGCACTAAAGGAATTGAGCGAAAGCAATGCCTCCGGTCTTGGAATTGATTGGTGTATTTCTCCAAAAATAGCAAGAGAAATGACAGGCAATAAAATAACTTTGCAGGGAAATTTTGATCCGGCAAAATTATTATTACCTATTCCACAAATAAAGAAAGCTGTAAAAGAAATGATTGATGAATTTGGGGTGCAAAATTATATTGCTAATCTGGGGCACGGCATCACTCCCAATATTCCGGTTAATCATGCGAAAGCTTTTGTGGATGCGGTGAAAGAGTATGGCCTCTCCTAACCTCTCAAAAGGAGGGGAGAAAAAATTTTAATCATGAGCATCAAAGAAGAATGGATAGAATATATTGAAGGACTTCAAAACCATATCTGTGCTGAATTAGAAGCGTGTGATGGAAGAGCAAAATTCGTAGAAGATAAATGGAAAAGAAGCGAAGGCGGCGGAGGCAAAACAAGAGTGATTGCCAATGGAAACGTTTTTGAAAAAGGCGGGGTAAATACTTCCATCGTTTTTGGAAATGTATCAGACGCAATGAAAACTCAATTAAAGATTGACGGTTCAAAATGGTTTGCCTGTGGGCTAAGTTTAGTGCTTCATCCTTTAAATCCTTTTGTTCCAACGGTTCATTGCAATTACAGGATGTTTGAATTGTATAATGAAAGAGATGAAGTAATTGACCGGTGGTTTGGTGGCGGGACAGATCTTACACCCTACTATTTATTTGAAGAAGATGCCATTCATTTCCATCAAACTTATAAAAATGTTTGCGATGAATTTCACACAGATTTTTATCCGGCTTTTAAAAAAGTTTGCGATAATTATTTTGTAAACACGCACAGGAATAATGAGCGCAGGGGAATTGGTGGAATTTTTTATGATAATCAACGTCCCGGTGAAGATCAGGATGTAAATTTCTGGATCAATTTTGGAAAAGCGTGTGGCAATGCTCTTCTTCCTTCTTATCTTCCCATAATAGAAAAACGCAAAAATTGTTCGTTTACTGCCGAAAATAAACATTGGCAGGAAATTAGACGTGGGCGTTATGTGGAGTTTAATTTAATTCACGATCGCGGAACATTATTCGGGTTAAAAACAAATGGACGCACAGAAAGTATTTTAATGAGCCTGCCACCAACAGTAAGATTTGAATATAATTATCAACCAAAGCCTGAGAGTGAAGAAGATAAATTATTGCAGGTTTGTTTAAGACCAAAAGATTGGATGGAGATTCCTGCTTTGTAGCTACCATGCGTACGTTGTAGCTACAATAAATAATTTCCTATTGCATCTTTTCCTACTTAGCGGGTATCAGAAGATTTTAGGTAAATTTGTAAAAAATAATAACGATGGTTCTTACCGATAAAAAACAAGCATTATTAGAAATTATACAGGATGCTGATGAAAAATTATTGGGTTTAATGATTGCATTAGCAAATGAATATAATGATGAAGATTATATTTATTCTAAAGAGGAATTGGCTTTTTTCGAGAAACGCAGAGAGTCTTTTTTTGAAAGTGGCAAGAAGGGATATACAGTGAAAGAAGCGCATGAAAAAATTCGTAGAAATTATAAAAATGGATTATAATATTGTTATTTCTATTGAAGCCGAAAAAGATACAAACGATGCTTATTGTTATTATGAGGATCAGCAACCTGGATTGGGAGAACGCTTTCTTAATGAGTTATCTTTCTTTTATACCCGATTAAAACAGCATCCCCAATATTATTCTTTTACTTCTGAAAATAAAACAAGCCGTTCAGTCGCTTTAAGATTTTTCTCTATAAAATTATCTATGAAATTGAAGACAAACAAGTGTTTGTTTATGCTGTTTATCATTTTCGCCAAAACCCTGAAGAATTATCTAAAAGATTTCAAAAATGTACTTACAAAAACGATATAGAATTTTAAGAAATAACCCCGCCATAAGAAGCATGGTGGCTGAAACTATTTTAACACCCAGCGATTTTATTGCACCTCTCTTTATTGATGAGGGAGAAAACGTAGTGTTTGAAATCCCTTCAATGCCTGGCTATTACAGGCGCTCCATAGATGGCACTCTTAAAGAAATTAAAGAGTTGTGGAGCCTGGGAATAAAAAGTGCTTTGCTTTTTGTAAAAGCTCCTGATGAATTAAAAGATAATACGGGCAAAGAAGCATGGAACCCAGAGGGCTTAATGCAAAGAAGTATTAAAGCTATAAAAAATGCTGTGCCTGAGATGATCGTAATGACCGATGTTGCATTAGATCCGTATTCCTCTTATGGACATGATGGTATTGTAAAAGATGGTGAAATAGTAAACGATGAAACGGTAGAAGCATTAGTAAAAATGAGTCTCAGTCACGCAGTTGCAGGAGCAGATTTTGTTGCGCCAAGCGATATGATGGACGGTCGCATTGGAGCCATTCGTGAAGCATTAGAAAATAATGATTTTACAAAAACCGGCATTATGGCTTACAGTGCAAAATATGCTTCCTGCTTTTATGGTCCATTTAGAGATGCATTGGATTCTGCGCCAGGTTTTGGTGATAAGAAAACTTACCAGATGGATTACGCAAATCGCATCGAAGCGATTAAAGAAGCGCTGGCAGATGAAGACGAGGGCGCAGATATTGTAATGGTAAAACCTGCAATGGCCTATCTCGACATTATCCGTGAAGTTAAAAATAGTGTACACATCCCTGTTAGTGCGTATCATGTGAGCGGTGAATATGCTTTAATAAAGGCTGCCTCGAAGATGGGTTGGATCAATGAAGAAAAAGCAATCTTAGAAAGTCTTACATCGATTAAGAGAGCTGGTGCAGATTTGATCGCTACTTACTTTGCAAAAGATGCTTGCAAACTGCTTTCATGAACTGCGCAAATGTCGAATGTACCAATAGGGAAATGTCGAATCAAATGTTTATTTTTATGCAGTTAAAATTATAAATATGGAAACAGTGACTGTAGAAATTAAAAGTAATAAGGCAATGAAGCTTTTGAAAGACCTGGAAAATCTTGACATGATTAAGATTCATAAATCACGGGGAAAACAAGACACAAAAGATAAAGTCGCTAAATATAGAGGTTTTATGTCAGCAGCAAATGCGGATCATCTTTTAAAACATGTAGAAGAAAGCAGGAATGAATGGGAAGAAAGATTTCCTGCAAAATAAAATTCATGGATTACCTTTTAGATACAAATTTTGTAATAAATTATTTTAAAGGCATCTTCGAAGGTGGTGCACGCAAATTCACAGATTCTATTATTAACAGAACTACTTTTATTTCTGTAATTACCAGAATAGAGCTTTTAGGATGGGGATCAATTGATGCTAAAGATGAAATAATAATAACGGAATTTATTTCAGACTGTACCGTTTTTTCTTTGGAAGAGAACATTATAAACCGAACGATTTTATTAAGAAAAACCAATAAAATAAAACTACCTGATGCTATTATTGCCGCTACCGCACTTGAACACAATATGCAATTACTTTCTCATAACATAAAAGACTTTATACATATCCCCAATCTTATTGTAGTTGATGCAAATACATTATAAGAGAAAATAAATAATTATTTGTCTTCCAATAATTCAACAATAAAATTAAATTCTACCTATGAACGTTAATAGCAGTAAAACCCTCTTCTCCCGCGCACAGCAATCTATTCCCGGCGGTGTCAATTCTCCCGTTCGCGCATTTAAAAATGTTGGTGGTACTCCTATTTTTATAAAATCTGCAAAAGGTGCTTATCTTTTTGATGAAGATGGAAATCAATATATAGACTATATTAACTCATGGGGTCCGATGATTCTTGGACATGCTTATGAGCCTGTTGTAAAAGCCATACAGGAAAAGGCTAAAGATTCAACTTCTTTTGGTGCACCAACTCGATTGGAAACTGAGATGGCCGAACTTATAAAAAGTATGGTGCCAAATGTAGATCTTATCCGTATGGTAAGTAGTGGTACAGAAGCCTGCATGAGTGCTGTGCGTCTGGCAAGAGGATATACCGGCAAAAATAAGTTCATCAAATTTGATGGTTGTTATCATGGCCATGCAGATTGTTTTTTAGTAAATGCAGGAAGCGGAGTCGCAACTTTAAATATTCAGAATGTGCCAGGAGTTACGGCAAGCGTTGCCAATGATACACTCACAGCGCCATACAATAATTTGGATGCGGTAAAAAAATTAGTTACAGAAAATAAAAATGAAATAGCAGCAATTATAATTGAGCCTGTAGCCGGCAATTTGGGCTGTGTTCCACCGCAATCAGGATTTCTGGAAGGATTACGGAAAATATGTGATGAAGAAAATATTGTATTTATTTTAGATGAAGTGATGACGGGATTTCGGTTGTCTGCGGGCGGAGCGCAGGAAAAATTAAACATAAACGCCGACCTGGTAACTTATGGAAAAGTTATTGGTGGAGGTTTGCCTGTTGGGGCTTTCGGAGGCAAAAAAGAAATCATGGAACACATTGCACCGCTTGGAAATGTTTACCAGGCCGGTACTTTGAGCGGTAATCCGATTGCAATGATAGCCGGATATACAATGCTGAACGAACTAAAAAATAATCCTTCCATCTATAAAGAACTCGATCAAAAAACAGGACGCCTTGAAAAAAGCTTAAACGATATTTTATCTGCAAAAAATATTTCTCACCGCGTCAATAGAGTTGGTAGCATGATGAGTATTTTCTTTACAGATGATGAAGTGATTGATTTTGAATCGGCATCAAAAACTGATAGCAATCTTTTCAAAATATTTTTTCATCATCTTCTCGATCATGGGATTTATTTGCCTCCCTCTCCTTATGAAAGCTGGTTTATCTGCAATGCATTATCTTCAGAAGATATCCAGAAAACAATGGATGCTGTTGAAAGTTTTAGTGTCTAAAATTT
>DASSHD010000329.1:0-8087 GCA_035693085.1 Hanamia sp.
TAATTTTACGCCTGATTGATTATTAATTTTAGCTTCTAAATTTTTAGGATAACCCGCATCACATATCAAAACATTCCTTTTACAGTTGGTCATTTGTATCCCGGTTGAACTTGCGACACAAATTATTATATCGGCTTCCACAATCACATCCTGCAGGCAATCAGAATAATCTACTGATATATTTTCTTCTTCGCTTAAATGCAGGGATATTTCTTTAAGTCTTTTAAGATTACGTGCACACAAAATCAATTTCTTTATTTTGTTTTTAAGATAATTGATACAAGCCATTCCAATATCACCGGTGCCTCCAACTATTAAAACATTTGACTCATTTAGAGTAATACCCGATTGGATAGCCGCTTTTTCCAATCCCTTCACCACATAAGCAGCAGTCAGTGTATTGCCTGTTGTAAATTTTGTTTCGGTCGAAGAAAGTGAATCAACATTTCCTTCCAAAACAATTGATGTGAATCCTCCGAGTGTTACGATCTTTGCACCCATTTTTTTTGCATAAGATGCTGCACTTATTACTTTGGTAATATTTGTTCTGATAAATTGTGCACCGAGCTTGTCAGGATCAATAAATGTTTCAATATACACGCCATTTATTTCAATACCTGTTTTTGACGCAACGTGAATTTTGAAAATATCTCTCGGTGGTATAAATGGAAATATGTTTTTAATTTTTTCACAAGAAAGTTCATCCATGCTTCCACCCCGGATATCATTTACAAAGGCAGTAATATTTTGCCAGCTATCCTGATGCCCGATAACCGCAAAGTCTATGCTGGAAGCTGTGCTATCCATATTATTGATTTTTCGCCCGGTATTCCAATATTGTCTAATGATTTTGCATAAAGTTCCACCGCATTGCCACGTAAGGTTACAACATCAAGCCCTATATGATGTAAAGATCCTTTCATACAATCCCCGTTGCAAACGCCACAATGGCCGCGCAGGTCAGTTGTTGCTGTGAACTCTGCAAGTATTGTCATACAATTAAAATGTACCTCCTCAAATTTATTTATGAATTTTACGGGGTCATTTCCCAATTCGGATCGAAGTATATCAGATGAGTGTTCCAGGTGTCCTCTTTCCTCCCCGGCAATCCTGAGAAAAAGTTCGCCGGCCTCTCCTCCTAATGCATATCCCACATCTGAATACATTGATACGGCAAATGATTCAAGCATTACTTCCTGGATTATGAGGCACGAAATAAAATCTTTTCTAGAGGCATACTTTAAAAATTGCTTTCGGACGTTTCCCCAATATTCGCCATTCATATTAATGTTAATGTTCAATCCCTCTTTTTTTGCATACTCCATAAAGCCTTCAGCATGACCGCGCTCGCTGTTGGCATGTTCAACGGCTTCCATTTTTTCATTTGGGTCGTCTATGGTTTCAGTAAGCGAGGCAAAATTAGACATGCCAATAAACTCGCCCGTGATGGCCTGGGAAAAGACATCTGAGATAACATTAAATACTTCAATGCTCATTGTTTCATGAATAGCTGTTTCCATAATTTTTGGTTTTTTGTTTAAAAATTTTATACGAGTGAATAATCCTCGAATGGAATGCCGTGTTTTACTTTTTCAATCAATGCCTTGTTATCCTTTATACTTACCAACATCCCTATTGAATTAAAAGTTAGCTTAAGCATACCGGAAAAGCATTTATTTAAAGGGTCGTTTTCATGTAACCCGATTGAAACAAAAGAATATGATTTTTGATAAGCAATTTGCCTTGCATGATTGATTAAAAGTTTCACCACCTTTTTTTCCAACTTATTTATTGCTAAATATTTGATGTACATCATCTTCACTGGTTCATTTAATAAAGGCATTTGCGAAATACCCAGAATCGGTTTCAAAACATTAATAAGCTTTAGCAGGCTTCTCATTTTCCACGAAATCTTCGTTGCTATATTTTGCTTTACGTTCATCGTATCTATTAAACACATGGCAGCCACGATATTATTTTTTTGCCTGATAAGGAAGCAATCTGTGCCCTGCAATTTTTCTTTTGTGATGACACTTCCCAATTCATATTTGCAGTAACAGGAATTTAAAAACACAATGAATTCGTCATTAACATCTGCAGATTCGATTTTGTAATCTTTGTGAGGTACATTTTTTCTTTTCCCGATAAACTGGTGAATCTTAAAAACTCCAATATTGTCAAAATCAGGAATATTCGGCCTGTTCTTAAAGAAAGAAAAGGGTTTGGTGTTTCCTTTTGATACATTAAGAAAAGCAAGATCAGCATCAATAGATATTACATAATTGGCAAGTTCATCACACAACCGCAATCCTATTCCTTTATTTCTGTATGCTGCTGCTACTTTAAAATCACCAATATATTGAATAGGAAAAATTTTACCATCTACATACACTTGCTGAAAAGAAACACAAAGAGAACCGATAATAGAATTGCCATCTAATGCAACAAAGACTTTACTTTCTCCCCGCATATTCAACAATTTAAAAAAATCAGGTTTGCGGTCAATAAGCAAAGAAGTCTCCCCTGTCATCCCCGAGGATGCTGTCAAGTCAAGCAATTCCTGGTTATCCTTACTTTTGGCCAAACGATATTTGATCATTTTTAATAATTGTAAATTTTAAAAACTTTCAATTTGTACTATATACAATCTTCCCAATCATTCGTTACGCCCTTCCTTTCAATTCCCCTTACATTGTAATTGCAAAGTCATTTAAGATTCGTTGTAGCATTCCCAGAAGCTAATTTGCTTTTTCTTTTTTTGCCATTTATGGCCCTTATTGCCAATACTAAAAGGAAAATTACTAAAGCAGTTCCACCAATACCAACAATAGCAGCCGCTCCATCATAACCGTTGCAAGATAAATTACAGGCTAACCCCGCTACAAGAAAAAGCAGCCCTGCTGCCGCAAGCACAGAAAGAAATATGAGTGCTATTTTTTCTCCTTTTGAAGTATTGGGATCTCTTTTAATTTCTCTTACTTGTTCTTTCAACAATTTTTTTCTTTCTTTCCATTTCAGGCTGTTGCCTTTTCCATCTACTAATGAGGAGTAAAAATCACTGATAGACTTGTAATGTTTTACCGAACTATCTTTAGAAGGAGAGACAACTACAAATGCTTTGATCTGAGGATAAAATTGAAATAATCTTTCCGGGCGATTACAAAGGCAAACTATCATACAGAAAGTAGAAGCGGCAAGAATAAAATCGCAGCTTTTTTGTAAATGATAGTACGCTAAAGACTTTGGCTTTGTCCCTTTCAGTTTTTTCAAAGGATATGCTATTAAAGCGATAAGAAAAATAAAGAAACACCCAAACAAAAATTGGGGTAAAAGAAATATTCCAATCTGATTTAAAAAATGGCCGGTAAAAAATGCAAGAGCATTTAAAAAAATAAAAGAGACAACTATGGCAGTACGTGCCTGGGTTTTGTGAATTTTAGCCCAGTAAGAGATTTTTTTCATAAACAGAGTTTTTAATTTTTATTTGAACCAAAGGTTATTATTGATGTTTTATAAATCCTCTTTTTTAATTGAAGAGTTTCGTTTCTATAATCCTTTTGTGCAGTTACATTTAGAGAAAAACACATAATTAAAAAGAGAAATAAACTTTGCTTCATCATTTCTGATTTTATATTTTAATAAAAACAGTTTCTGTAGAAATTGGAAATTAAAGCTGTGTGCGAGATAATCCAGGATTTACATTCTTTATCGAAATTATTTCATCCTTTATTTGCAACATTGTAAAAATGCGACAAAAATCATTTTTATTTTTTACCTTAGTATAGTCAATTTTTACTGTCCATGCCTTCAACATATTATAAACCATCAGAGGCGCTGAGTAAATACGTGCTTACTTATTTTTTACTGGAAAATGAGACGATACCGGAGCATGGATTTCCAATAACTGTTTACCCTAACGGAAATGTAATTTTGGGAATTGTCTATGGCAAAACATTGCCGGTTATGACAGACAAAGGTCAATCTTTTATTGTTCCAACACCCGGCATCAGTGGCCAATATACGCATCCGGTAAGTATCAGATTTTTTGACGATCGTGCCTTAATAACTATTTTCAAACCTTTTGGCTTCTATTATGTTTTTGGAATTCCTCACAGGATGCTTCTTAACCAAACCATTGCTTTGAAAACTTTAGGTATTAGCGGCTATGAAGAAATTGTTGGAAAAATTTCAAAAGCACATTCAATCCAAGATAAAATAGACTTTCTTGAAAACTGGTTACTAAAAATGATCTTGAAAAATAAGGTAACCCCAGTCGGGCTTCCTGAATATTTACTCAATAAGATCATTCTAAACAAGGGAATCGTTCCTTTAAAAAGTATTCTTACAGACCTACACCTAAACTCCCGATATATAGAGCGGTGTTTCAATCAGTATGTGGGTATGAGTGCAAAGGAATTTGCAAAAATCATTCGTTTTAGTTCTATTGCCAATTATCTTATTAATCATCCTACTGCAGACAATATTGAACTTTGCGAAAAGGGTAACTTATACGATTCCTCTCATTTAATAAAAGAGTTTAATAAATATACCGGGTTTACACCTGCTCATTTTTTAGATCAAATACTCAACGAAGGAGAGAATCAGATAGAAGCTTTAAAGCGGCTTAATATTGCTCAAGCGTAGTTGTCTCCTGATATCCCAAAATTAATTCATCATCAATTATTTATTTTAAATCAGCCGTAATGATTCTATTGCAGATGGCTGCCTGGAATTCAATTATACATCTCTTCCTGCAACACTTCTATCCTTTCATCTTCCAAATATTCATCGTAAGGGAGAATGCAGGCAAAATGAAATACACCCAATGTTTATTTTCAATAATACTTTATTCTTATGTATCGTAATTTTACAAAATAATTTATATAAAATACATCTAATATATGAACAGTGAGTTTTCAGATTACCTAAGGAATTATGAAAAAGTATTAAAAGAAGTTTTTGAAAAAAAATTTGGTGGAAATGAATTTGAAATTGAAAGATATTTAAACCCGGATGAGTTAAATAGAATTATGGGAGCAAGGCCATTAGCGGTGGCAATTCCGGAAAATTTTGGTGGCCGTGGCGTCAAAGTAAAAGAATGCCTTGGTGTTCTGTCAGCAGCATCTTATGAGTCCATCTCATTATCCTTAATATTCGGGATCAACATTGCTTTGTTTCTGGAGCCGGTAGCTAAATATGCGAATGAATCCGTGAAGGAAGCTATTTTTAAAAACTTTCTGGAGAAACAAAATATGGGTGGGTTGATGATAACAGAACCCGATTTTGGAAGTGATGCATTAAATATGCAAACCTGGAATGAGCGAGTTGGAGATTCTTATAAAGTAAAGGGTGTAAAACATTGGCAGGGCCTCACCGGGATGGCCAATTACTGGCTGATTACTTCCCGCGAAAGGAATAGCAACGGCAAACTAAATCGGGATATTGATTTCTTTATTTGCGATGTGTCTAATGAAAATCAACAAATAGTGGTGGAACAGTTGTATAATAATTTAGGGCTTGAACTGATCCCTTATGGTAGAAACAGGGTGGACATCCTCGTGCCCGAACAATATAAATTAGTGCCTCAAACGTCGGGTTTAAAAATGATGTTGGATATACTCCACCGAAGCAGGTTGCAGTTTCCCGGCATGGCGATGGGATTTATCAAGAGAATGCTGGACGAGGCTTTGAAACAATGTAACCAGAGAATTGTAAGTGGAAAAAAGTTGATCGAACTGGATGAGGTACAATACCAGATTTCTCAGATTCAAAGTGCCTTTACGGTTGTTTCTGCTATGTGTTTCAGGAGCAGTCATGTAAGCAGTATAGGGGCTGATCTTTCTGCCGAAGGTATTGAAGCCAATTCAATGAAAGCTTATGTAACAGATTTGATGCAGGAGTCTTCACAGACCTTCACACAGCTATCCGGAGCCAACGGATATAGGATTAGTAATGTTGGCGGCCGCGGCATCATGGATAGCAGGGCTTTTCAGATATTTGAAGGATCCAATGAAATGCTTTATACACAAATAGGAGAAATGATTGCCAAGCTGATGAAGCGGAAAAAGGAATTGAATATTTATAAATTCCTGGAAGAATTTAACCTGACCCAAAAGGCTTGTTCTTTCTTTAAAAAAGATATTGATTTTACTTTAATGACAGGACTAAGTCAACGAAAAATGATTGATTTGGGAAAAGTTTTTTCCCGCATCATCGCTTCCAATTTTGTAATAGAGATGGGAGAGAACGGCTTTAGAAATGATTTAGTTACCAATTGCATCAACACTATTAAAGTGGATGTTTCAACATACATGAGTTCCTTTCACGCTGAAAATACAGTAACCCCAATAGAAGATTATAAGGAAAAAAGTTGGTGGTATGATTTCGTGTAAGTGACCAGGTTTTGAAAAACTTCGGTGAATTATTTATCCGGATCGTGAAGAAATAATATCGTTCAGATCCGCATAATATTGCTCAGTCTTTTAATTGACTCCTGATATCCCAAAATTAATTCATCAACAGTTATTTATTTTAAATCAGCCTTAATGATTTATTGCAGATAGCTTCCTGGAATTTAATTATACATTTCTTCCTGCAACACTCCTATCCTATCATCTTCCAAATATTCATCGTAAGTACAAAGCCTGTCAATCATTCCCTTAGGTGTAATTTCTATAATCCGGCTGGCAACAGTTTGCATAAACTGGTGATCGTGTGTAGTCATTAAAACGATACCGGGAAAAGTGATCATGCCATCATTAAAAGCGGTAATACTTTCAAGATCAAGATGATTGGTAGGCTCATCAAGAATTACCACATTAGGATTTTGCAACATCATCCTGCTGATCATACATCTTACTTTTTCACCTCCACTAAGCACACTGGTTTTCTTATTTACTTCATCACCGCTAAAAAGCATTTTACCCAAAAATCCTCTTAAAAAATCTTCGTCCACATCAGTAAAATGTGGTGGGACGTATTGTCTCAGCCAATCCATCAAAGAAAGATTACCGGTAAAAAATTCAGAATTGTCATTAGGTAAATAAGCTGTGGTAATAGTTGTTCCCCATTCATATTTTCCGCTATCAGCCTTCATCCTGTTATTTATAATTTCAAAAAAAGAAGTAAGGGCAACAGGATCTTTACTAAGAAAAGCAATTTTTTGTCCTTTTACTACATCAAAATTTACATTATGAAATAAAGTTTTTCCCTCAATGCTTTTTGATAATTTCTGAACATTCAGGATTTGATTTCCCGGATCTCTTTCTGGTTTAAAAATAATACCAGGGTATTTTCTGCTGCTTGGTGTAATGTCTTCAAACACCAACTTATCCAATGCTTTTTTTCTTGATGTAGCCTGCTTGCTTTTTGAAGCATTAGCGCTGAATCGCGCAATAAATTCGAGAAGATCTTTTTTCTTCTCCTCCATCTTTTTATTTTTATCAGTCGCCTGTCGCGCGGCAAGCTGACTGCTCTCGTACCAGAAAGTATAGTTACCCGTATATATTTTTATTTTTTGTTTATCTACATCAGCTACGTGTGTACAAACGGCATCCAGGAAGTGACGATCATGGCTCACTACCAAAACTATGTTTTGATAATCTGCCAAAAAATTCTCTAACCATGAAATCGTATGCACATCAAGGTTATTAGTAGGTTCATCCAACAATAAAATATCGGGATTTCCAAAAAGCGCCTGAGCCAGCAACACCCTCACTTTGATATTTGCAGCAATATCATGCATTAATGTTTGATGAAGATCATCAGGAACTCCAAGTTCATTTAACAAAGTCGCGGCATCGCTTTCGGCAGTATAACCGCCCATTTCACCAAATTCCGCTTCAAGATGTCCGGCTCTCATTCCATCTTCTTCAGTGAAATCTTCTTTCATGTAGATGGCATCTTTCTCAAGCATTGTATTCCACATTTTTTTATGTCCCATCATCACTGTGTTCAAAACCGTAACTTCTTCAAACTGAAACTGATCCTGGTTTAGTACCGCCATTCTATCGCCCGGAGAAAAGGTTACACTTCCCTTATTAGGCTCTATTTCACCGCTGATTATTTTTAAAAAAGTAGTTTTCCCT
>DASSHD010000330.1:0-2713 GCA_035693085.1 Hanamia sp.
ATTATTTTTAATGTCAATTATTTTTATGTTGTATATTATCAGGCCGGCAGTCGTGCAGAACAGATATTTTTAAAAATAACAATTGCCATAATAATTGTAATGAAAAAGTTCGTGCATAATTTTTATTATTCTTTCCCCATACAATTATTATTGCTTCATTTCAGGAAGTCACAAGTATTATTGATTCTGTGGCTGATACTTTTTCTTACAGTTTCAGGAAAGTTTATGGAATTTTTTGGCGCCAATGCACTGTTTCTGGCGCCGGAATATTTGGGCAATGTAAATGCAGGCGGAGCAGCCATTACCGGTATATGCACCGGAATATTTATTATGAGCTGGAATATTACTACTTTCATTTTGCATAGTAACCGGTTTCGTTTCCTCGCAACAAGTTCAAAACCTTTTTTTAAATATTGTATTAATAATGCTATAATACCTGTTTCTTTTTTAGTTGTTTATTTTTTAGAAGCGCTACATTTTGATCTTACAAAAGAATTAATTCCATTAGCCGGTTTTTTGATAATAGTTGCTGGTTTTTTGGGCGGACTTTTTCTTTTGATCCTGATATCATTGGTTTATTTTTTTTCTGCTGACCGGCGGATTGTAAGAACTTTTGAGCCGGGGATTTTAGATTTTGATGAAAATAAAATTCCCGAAACTGCCGATGAAAAGGTGTTGACAGATACTTTCGGATTACCCGTAACCAATTATTTGAGCAATCGTTTCAAAATAAAAAAAGTACGTCCGGTAGGCCATTACAGCCAGGACTTTTTAGATGTTATTTTCAAAAGACATCATTTTTCTGCAATGCTTACTATTTTTTTGTCGTTTATCTTTTTGATTTTTATTGCCTTTTTTCTTGACAATAAATTTTTTCAGATACCGGCGGCGGCAAGTATTCTCATTTTTTTTGCAATATTAATCGCTGTTATTGGTGCGCTCTCTTATTTTTTACGAAGCTGGAGCCTACTTTTTATGATCTTAATTTATATTACGCTCAATATACTTTACAAATATGATGTAATAGATCCCAGGAATAAAGCGTATGGCCTTAATTATGCATATCCCGAGAGGCCTGTGTATTCACTTAAAAGCCTGGAAGCGCTGAATACAATATCTAGAATAGACTCTGATAAAAATAATATGATTTCAGTTTTGAATCATTGGAAAGAAAACCAGCATGAAGAAAAACCTCTAATGGTGGTTTTTGATTTCAGTGGCGGAGGTGTAAGAAGCGCCGGTTTCTCGATGAATGTTTTACAGGAATTGGACAGTATTACCAAAGGTACTATTATGAAAAAGACGATGCTGATGACCGGGGCTTCGGGCGGAATGCTTGCAGCAGCCTATTTCCGGGAGTTGTATAGGCTAAAAGCTAACGGCGCCAATATTAATCTTAGAAATGAAGAATACCTCGATAATATCTCCAAAGATCTCCTGAACCCTGTGTTTTCGTCTTTAATAGCGCGCGATCTTATTTCGCCCTCACAAAAATTTACGTTTGGTGGTTACCGTTATGTGAAAGACCGCGGCTATGCTTTTGAAGAAAAATTCGACTATAATACCCGGCATGTGTTAGATAAACCGATTGGTTTTTACAAAGAGGCGGAACAGAAAGCACGGATCCCCCTGATGATATTGAGTTCTACTGTTACACGGGATTTTAAGAAGATGCTGGTGTGTTCGCAGCCGGTAAGCTTTATGATGCAATCCGAATTTAAAGATAGCACTTCGGCCATGACCGGCCCCGATGCAATTGATTTTGCGGCATTGTTTAAAAACATGAATCCTATGAATTTAAGGATGCTTACCGCTCTGAGGATGAATGCTACCTATCCCTATGTTTTGCCAAGCGTTTGGCTTCCGTCCAGGCCAATTATAGATGTAATGGACGCCGGGTTGCGCGATAATACCGGCCAGGAGACGAGCCTTCGTTTTTTACATGTATTTAAAGACTGGATCAATCAAAATACAAGGGGCGTTTTATTAATAGTGGTAAGAGCCAGAAAAAAAGGGAGTTGGGATGATTCTTATAAAACCGGCGGTATTTCTGATATTATTACCAATCCTTTTACTATGATGCAGACGAACTGGTTCAGGCTTCAGGATTATTTTGAGGACGATGAAATCTCATATATTAAGAGTGAATTTGGCGACAAACTTCATCGGGTTTCCTTAATGTATATTCCAAAAAATGCCGAAGGGGGTGTGCCGATGAATTTTCATTTAACCGCCAGCGAAAAGAGAGAAGTAAAAGCTTCATTGAGCAGAAAAAATAATGTGGAAGCCTTTGAGCAGATCAAAAATATTTTAGAACCGAACTCCGAACAGCAGACAAACAAATAGCGACAATTTATATTTTTTTAAGGTTGAATAAGTTTGTAAACAGAGGGCAATATCTCAATTGAAAACTTTTCAGATGTTTCTGCCGGATCGCCATCAATATGCAAAGGAGCCAATTGCGGATTTTGTATTTGTATCTTTTTTGTTTGAAAATAAAGAATATTTTTTTTGTGAAAATTTTTTGTGTGGACACTTTCGGTTTTCCCGGAGAAAATCTGATTTGCAAAAGATAAAACCACCCTTGACTTACTTGATTTTTTAATGACCACAATATCCAGGAGGCCATCGCAGATACTGGCTTTGGGTGCAATTTTAAAATTGTTTCCAAACTGGTTGCTGTTGGCAATACAAATTAAAAAAGCATCTGTAT